>NZ_LWSR01000018.1:0-22204 GCF_001660745.1 Gardnerella sp. 26-12 | reverse complement strand
ATAACTCAAAACAAACAAATAACTCAAAACAAACAAATAACTCAAATAAAACTCAAAAACAAGACCAACAAAATCGTCAATATCAACAGAAAGCAAAACAGGAGAAACATTGATGCGCCACTTAATCAAACAACGTTTCGCTCCTCAGCAGATATTTGCGCGTAAGTGCACCGTAATTGCAATTGTTTTTGCGTTAATTGGTGTTGGTGCAATAGTAAAGCTAAGTTTTATACAGATTATTAATGCTCGCTCAACTGCACAAGCAGCTCAGGCTGAGCGTAGTCGTGTGCGACCAATTCTTGCACGTCGTGGGCGCATACTTGATGCTAATGGTGCTGTGTTGGCTCAAAGTGTTGAGCGATTTAATATTATTGGAGATCCACTTAATGCTCAGGCTTTTGTTCCGACTCCTTGCACAAAACAAACCGAGCATAACTGTCATATGCTTAATGGCAAGCCTGTAGAAGGCACGGGCGCTGTGGCGGTCGCCCGTTTGCTTGCTCCGATTTTGCACATGAGTTCTGTAGAACTTGGTGGAAAACTGGCTGGCGTTGGTCGTTACGTTTTATTGAAACGTAACGTGACTCCTGCAATGAAACGTGCCATTGACGATTTGAATCTTTCTGGGTGTATTTATGCAGAGAACAGTAGTGAACGAGTATATTCAAGCGGACCTATTCTTGGATCTGTTATTGGTGCTGTTGCTAATGCCGATGAAGTTAATCGTAAAGATATTAAAGATCGTAAAGGTGAGGTTGGTGTTACTGGTCTTGAATTTACTAAAGATGCAACTTTGAATGGCGTGGACGGATATCAGCGTTATCAAGGTAATAATGCAGGAAATGAGAAAATTCCTGGTACTGTAACTGAATCTAAGCCTGCAATCAACGGAAGTGATGTTAAGCTCACAATCGATAGCGATGTCGATTGGTATGTTAAAAAAGTTTTGCTTGATGGCAAGAAAAAATATCATGCAACTTGGGGTATTGCAATAGTGCAAGATGTTCGTACTGGCGAAATACTTGCTTTGGAAGATACTGATGAGATTAAAGCTGGAACAACGCAAGCTAAGGTGAATGTTTCTAGAGCTGTAAGCCAAACCTTTGAGCCTGGTTCTATTGGTAAAGCTTTCTCAATGTCTGGAATGTTACAAACTGGTGCGCATAAGCTTACTGATAAATTTGCTGTTCCTAATACTCTTAATAAGAACGGTCAAGCATTCCATGATGCTGTTAGCCATGGTGTTGAGCGTTGGACATTAGCTGGTATTCTTTCGGAATCTTCTAACGTCGGTATGGTTATGGCTGGTGAAAAATATCCGATAGATAAACGCTATGAGTATCTTTATAAATTTGGTCTTGGTCAGTACTCGGGATTGAATTTGCAAGGAGAATCTTGTGGCTTGCTTCCTAGCGTTCAAGCTTGGGATGGTCGTAAGAAAGATACCGTTCTGTTTGGTCAGGGTTATGCTGTGAATGCTTTGCAGCTTACTAATGCGATTGCAACTATTGCAAATAAAGGCGTTAGGTTGCGTCAGTCAATAGTTAAATCCGTTATAGATTCTAATGGTAGAGTTACGAAGTCTCCTCGTCCTGCAGGAACGCGCGTTTTGGATGAAAATGTTGCTGCACAAATGATGAATGCTTTGGAAAATTCTGGTGAGCATTATCACAGATTTGCTGGTGTCGATGGTTATCGTGTTGCTGCAAAGAGTGGTACAGCTGAAGTTGCTGGCGCTGATGGTAAACTTAGCTCTACAATCAGCGACTGGTCGGGTGCTATACCAGCGGATAATCCTCGCTTCGTCATAACAGTTGTTTTGCGTGATCCACAAGGTATTTATGGTGGTATGACTGCAGGTCCACTGTTCAAAACTATTGGAGAATTCTTAATGCAAAAGTATGATATTCCAGCTTCTTCTCCACGCACAAATCCTGTTCCTGTGAATTGGTAGTGTACGCATTACAATGTTGTTATCTATAAAGTAGGGTGTGCAATGAGTGCGGTTGATGAATACTCTAGAATTAGAGTGACGCTAGGTTTTGCTGCAAAAAATTATGGTTTTGAAGTTGTTCCTGCGTTTGCTTCAGAGGTAACTATTACTTCTATTGCTCATGATGTGCGTCATGTGCGTCCTGGTGGATTATTTGTGCCAATTGGTCATATCGATCGTCGTCAGCTTGAAGCTGCACGTGATGCTGGGGCATATGCTGCATTAGTTTCACCAGAATTTCGTGGTGAGGCTGCAGATTTAGGTCTGCCTTTGCTTGTTTCTTCTGCTAATCCAGTTGCTTTGGGCAAGCTTGCTTGTGATATTAATGCAGATCCTTCTTCATGCGTTGCAATATTTGCGATTGCTGGTGACGATGATGATGAGATCCATGCTAATGTTTTGCGATTAGCTGATTTTTTGCATATGTTAGGTAATCCTGTTGGTGTTATTAGTGATGCTGGATCTACTTCATTGCAGCGCGAATTGTCTTTGCAATATCCTTTAAATATTGCAGATGTACAGCATGCTTTATCTGTGTGTGCAGAAGATGGTGCTGCAGCTGTTGTTATTGCACTTAATTCTGCAACTTTAGCTAAGAACGCGTTACAATCCGTCAGTATTGATGTTCTTGGCGTTGAGCAAACTCAGAATGAAAGCAATTCTGGCGCAGGGTCTGATTCTCAATCTGATGCTAAGTCTAAAGATAGTTCTGATACTAATTCTGAATCTAAAGATGCAGCCTCAAATGTGAAAGTTAGTGCAAAGGCATCTTCTTCACCGCTTTACCCGGCATATGCAACCGGCATGAGTTTTTATGCGTTGCGTCAACGTTATGGTTTTTCTGGAAGAGAGCACGCTTATTGTGTTACTAGATCGGCTGAGTCTGACGAATTAGCTGAATTAGCGGATCAAATTGGTGGCAATGATGTGCAGCGGCATCTTTCATTATCTATTGCAATGGTGTTAGCTGCTGGTGTTCGTCGTGGGACTATTAAAAGTGCGCTGCGAGTTTCGCATGAACTGCACTGAATTATGCTGATTTCATTCGAGTTTTCAAATAAATTAATTGCGTGAGTTTTGTTTAAGAGCTTTTAATTATGTGGCTAATTTGGAGGATGTTATGAGTTGTGTTGAAACTTCGTGTGCCAGCAATGCTGAGAGTTTAGATCATGCCGATATGATGCCTATGAGCATAAGCGAAATTGCTAAAGCTGTTCATGGGGAAATACACGAGTTTAATAGTTGTGACACAGATTTAGTTGCAAATTCCGTTTTTAGTGATTCTCGTCAAATCCGTAACGGTTCTGTGTTCGTAGCTATAGTTGGTGAACATGTTGACGGTCATGATTATGTAAAGAATGCTGAAAAATCTGGAGCTGTTGTAGCTATTGTTGAACATGTTGTCGAAGGCACTAATCTCAATCAAATAGTTGTGAATAATTCTATAGAAGCGCTGGGCTTGCTAGCTAAACATAATTTGGAACTTCGCCGCAATCTTAACAAACCTTTCACTATTATTGGTATTACTGGTTCCGTTGGCAAAACAACAACGAAAGATATGTTGAAGGCTTTGTTGAGCACGCTAGGCGAAACAGTTGCTCCTGTTGGATCTTTTAATAATAATATTGGTTTGCCTCTTACTGCTTTGCAAGTTGGCAGTAATACTCGATTTTTAATAGCAGAAATGGGAGCTAATCATGTTGGCGAAATTGCCAATTTAACTCATATTGCTCCTCCGGATCTCGCAATAGTGCTTAAAGTTGGTGTGGCTCATTTAGGTGAATTTGGCTCAGTTGAGCGCATTGCGCAAGCAAAAAGTGAGATTGTGCGTGGGCTTTTGCCACATGGCATAGCAGTATTAAATTCCGACGATAAGCGAGTTTCTGCAATGTCTTGTCTTGTAGAAAATAAGCATGTGCGCTGGTTCGGTAGAAATGTTAAAAACGGATTGCTGGAATCAGCTAGTAAAGATGACTACCAACTTTCAGCTAGTAATATAAAGTTAGATTCTTTTGGTAAAGCAGTTTTTACTACCACTGAACGTAGTAATTCTTCTGATCTAATGAATCATATTGAAGTGCATCTTGCTATACAAGGCGAGCATAATGTTATGAATGCGCTTGCAGCAGCAAATGTTGCTAGATATTTGGGAATGACTTTAGATGATATTGCTTCTGTGCTGTCTAAAGTTTCGCATATTAGCCCGCATCGCATGCAATTGAGTACAGTTTCTAAGAATGACGAGAAATTTACACTTATTGATGATTCCTTTAATGCAAATCCTGATTCTATGAAAGCAGGAATCGATGGTTTGTGCGCCTATGAAAATGATTCTTGTAGTGCATCTTCGAAACCTTTCCGTATAGCGGTTCTTGGTTCTATGTTGGAGCTTGGCAGCAACGAAGATGAATTGCACACAAATATTGGAGAATATGTGGCAAATTCGAGTGTCGATGCAGTTGTTGCTGTTGGTTCAAAAACGGACTCTGACTTAGATAAATTAGCTCACTGTATTGCTCAAGGTGCACGTTCTTCTTGGAATAATAAACTACTTTCTTCTCACGATGCAGTCTACTTTGTGCACAGTGCGGATGAGGCTGATGATATTGTTTGGAAAATTGTGGCCGAGCATCCGAGTAGTGTTGTGTTATTGAAAGGCTCTCATGCTTCAGGCTTGAGTGTGCTTGCTGAACATTGGGCAAATATTTAACTGCTCGATGCTCAATATAAGTGTGAAATTAATAAATTAAGTATTATAGCAAACGGAACAGTAAACGGAGGTTAAGCGGTGATTGCGCTTATTGTAGGAATTGTGGTGTCGCTCGTAGTTACGATTGTTGGCACGCCTTTGCTTATTCGTTTAGTGCATCGTTTGCACTACGGTCAGTACATTCGCCAAGATGGACCACAATCTCATTTAGTAAAGCGCGGCACGCCAACTATGGGCGGTGTTGTTATTAACTTTGCTGTAGTAGCAGGTTGGGCTGCTTCTGCTCTTTATAGATATGTTTCTGTTGGTCGCTCGCCTTCATGGTCTGCTGTTTTGGTGCTGTTTGCAATGCTTTCAATGGGTTTGCTTGGCTTTATTGATGATTTTGCTAAGGTTCGTAAAAAGCAGAATCTTGGTCTTTCTGTACATGCGAAGTTTACTGGTCAAATTATTTTTGCAAGTATTTACGCGCTTTTGTCATTGCTATTGCCAACTCAATCTGGTATTGCTAGCGCTCAACCTGGAATGAGTTTTATTGAAAAACCATTTTTTGATTTTTCTATACTCGGCAACGGTGTAGGAATTGTAGTATTTATTGTTTGGGTTAATTTCCTTATTGCTGCTTGGTCTAACGCTGTAAACTTGACTGATGGACTTGATGGTTTAGCTTCTGGATCTTCTATGATTGCTTTTGCTGGTTACGCTTTGATTGCTTTCTGGGAAAGCTACCATGTGCGCGGAGGCGGTCATTTCGGATTCTCTTACGCTGTTTCTGATCCTCTCGATTTAACTATTATTGCTGTTTGTGCTGCTGTTGCTTGCTTTGGATTCTTGTGGTTTAATTCGAATCCTGCTCAAGTATTTATGGGAGATACTGGTTCGTTGGCTTTAGGCGGATTATTTGCAGCTCTTTCTATTGCAACTCACACAGAGTTTTTGGCTGTGATTTTGGGTGGATTATTTGTAATGGAAGCTGCAAGTGACGTTATTCAAGTTGGATTCTTTAAAGCTACGCATAAGCGTGTGTTCAAAATGGCTCCTATTCATCATCATTTTGAATTGCTCGGCTGGACGGAAACTAAGGTTGTTGTGCGATTCTGGATGATTGAGCTTATGTTTGTGCTTTCTGCACTTATGATGTTCTACGCCGATTGGGCAGGGCATTCTGGCTTGCTTATTTAATTTCAAAAATTGGAAGGCTTCAATATGAATATTGTCGATGGCAATGAAGTATCTGTTTCGTCTGAATCTACTTGTAAGTCGTGCACAAGCGATAAAGCATTTGCTTTTAAGCGTGTATTAGTTGCAGGTCTTGGAGTTTCTGGTCGTGGCGCAGCTGAGGTTTTGTGCGCTGTTGGATCTGAGCCTGTGACTGCAGACGAAAATAAGCCTGATGCCGATATACATGATTTTTCAGCAATAGACTGGTCTAAAATCGATGCTGTTGTTACATCTCCAGTATTTAACCCTCGCACGCCATTTTTGCAAGAAGCTGCATCGCGCAATATTCCAATAATGAGCGAAGTTGAATTAGCATGGCGCTTGCGCGTACCTTCTAAGCGCACGAATAAACCTGCTTATTGGATTGGCGTTACTGGCACAAATGGTAAGACTTCTACTACAGAAATGACTTCTGCAATGCTAACCGCTTGCGGATTAAATGCTCCAGCTGTGGGAAATATTGGAAAGTCTGTGTCACATGCTGCTTTGGAATGTGAGCATGATGCCTTATGTGTTGAATTAAGCTCTTTCCAATTGCATTTCACTGATTCTTTAGCTCTTGATTGTGCTGCTATTACTAATATTGCTGCTGATCATTTAGATTGGCATGGTGGCATGGAAGCGTACGCTCGTGACAAGTCAAAAGTATTTAATAATGTGCAAAAAGCTTTGGTTTACAATGCTCAAGATGAGCGTGTAAGCAAATTGGCAGATTGTGCACAAGTTGCTGATGGCTGTAAAAAGATTGGTTTTACGTTAGAAGAGCCTAAAGATGGTGAAATTGGCGTAAAAGATGGTTGGATTGTCGATAACAGCGGTGTTGCTGGAGGAACTAAAGGCACTCTAAAACCTATTGTCGAATTGCGTGAGCTAAAACATCTGTGCGAGCCTGATGGCAGTGTGTATCCGCATTTATTAGCTGATGCTCTTACTGCGTTAGCGTTAGCTTTAGGTTTAACTGGTGACGTAGATTCTTCAGTTCGTGCTTTACGCGAGTTTGCTCCTGGAGGTCATCGCATTCAAACAGTTGCGACTTTGATGTCTGAAGATGAAAATCCTTCGCATTGTATTAGATTTGTAGATGATTCTAAAGCAACTAATGCTCATGCTGCTTGTGCATCTTTAGCTAGTTTTGCTAATAATTCGGTTGTTTGGATTGCTGGCGGTTTAGCTAAAGGTGGTCATTTTGAAGATTTAATTGCAAACCAACTTCATGTGATTAAAGCAGTTGTTGTTATTGGAATAGATCAACGTCCAATTGTTGAAGCTCTTCACAGTTCAGCTCCTCACATTCCAGTAACTATTGTTTCACAGGATGGTTCTTGCGCTAAATCATATGATTGCGTTGATGACTTAGTTTGTGAGTATGTTGAGAATACTTCGCTTGTAAATCCTGATTCTTCATTCGGTGAGACTGTTATGCGTCAAACTGTAGAAGCTGCTGGGCGTTATGCTAAGCCTGGTGATGTTGTTCTGCTTGCTCCTGCTTGTGCCTCTATGGATCAATTTGTTTCGTACGCCGATCGCGGCAATCGTTTTGCTAAAGAATCTCAACGATGGGTGCATAATCATGGTATTCAACAGTAATAAGCCTAAAAAGTTTTTGCGTTCATTAGCGTGCAAAGTCTCAGAAGTTATTATGGAAGATCATATTGAAACAGATTCAGATTCTTCTCATTCTTCCCAAAAGCAAAAATTTGAATCTTTTAAAAAATCTATTAGAACTTCAGCAAGTAAAGTAGGCGAGTCCGTAAGCAAAGCAGGAGCGTATGCAAGCAAAGCGGGTAAGGAATTAGGCAAATCTGTAGGAAAGTCTGTAAGTAAGTCCGTAAGTAGTTCTGTTACTAAAGTTGGCAAATCTGTAGGTTCTTCTTTAAATGAATCTGTAAAATTTGTAAAAGATGTAAAGAAGTCGAAAGCTGCGAAACCAGCGAAACCAGCAAAGCTAGCGAAACCAGCAAATACAGTAAAGCCAGCAAATACAGCAAAGCCAGCAAATACAGCAAAGCCGGCAAAGTCAATCAAATACGCAAAATTAGCGCATACTGTATCTGGAATATTTTCCTCGAAAAAAGACTACTCAAAAAACTCGTTAGAGCGCAAAACTCAAGATTCAGAATTAAAGAAATACGTTGGCTTGCGCAGTTTAACTAACCCACTGTGGTGCTTATACGGCATGAGAGTATCAGTGGTTATACTGTCGATTTTCGGCTTATTTATGGTGTTTTCTAGTTCTTCAGTAACTATGATCACCTACGGAATTGCACCTTGGGGTCAAGGCGTAAACCAAACAATGTATTGCGTTTTAGGCTTAATTGGCTATATTTTCGCTTCTCGACTTCCAGTTACAGTTTATAGACGATACGTTGCTGTTATTTACATTATTTCTGTTATTGCACAGTTCTTAACATTTGTTCCAGGTTTACGACGTGAAGTTAATGGTAATGCTGGTTGGATTGCTTTCGGCCCTATGACTTTGCAGCCTGCAGAAATTACAAAACTTGCATTATGTATTTGGCTTCCAGTAGCTTTGATTGCTGCAAAACAAGCATATGAGCGTGTGCAAATGCGCGCGTATATTCCTGTAGCAGCAGGACTTGGCGTATCGTTGTTGCTTGTTATTGCAGGTAAGGATCTTGGTACTGCTTTAATTATTATTCTTATTGCACTTATAGCTTTCTACTTAGGTGGATTCCCAACAAAATGGCTTGTTGGAAGCATATTTATTGCTTGCATAATGGTTGCTCTTTTGGTTTTAACAAGCCAAAATCGTATGCGACGTATTCTTGCTACTTTGCACGGATGTGATGCAAAATCAGCTAAAGGCGTTTGTTTCCAAGCAATTCACGCTCAATATGCAATGGCTTCTGGTGGACTATTAGGCGTTGGCATCGGAAACTCTCGTGAAAAATGGAATTATTTGCCTTACGCTCACAATGACTTTATTTTCGCTATTATTGGCGAAGAGATGGGCTTTTTGGTTGCAGCAGCAGTGATTTTGCTATACGTAATTATTGGTTGGTGCATACTATCTTCAGCATTAAAAGCGAAATCGCAATTTATTTCAATCACATTAATGTGTATTGCAACGTGGATTGTAGGCCAAGGATTAGTTAATATTCTTGTTGTTGTGCAAATACTTCCGGTTATGGGAGTGCCTATGCCGTTTGTGTCCGCAGGTGGTTCTTCGCTTGTTATGTGTTTGGTCGCAATTGGCGTAGCTGATGGTCTTATGCGTTCCAATCCGCAACTTACTATATCGAAGTAGTAAGTATTTACAACTTTTTATAATATGAAAGTTATAACAAGGGTAGTGAAATGAAATTTGATAATGCTATTGAGCATGAAGTGCATATTGTTCTTGCAGGCGGGGGCACTGCAGGTCATGTCAATCCTTTGCTTTCTGTCGCAAACGCTATTAAAAAGCTCAATCCTGAAGCGTTAATTAGTGTAATTGGCACAGAAGTTGGTTTGGAAAAAAGTCTTGTTCCGAATGCAGGGTACGAACTTGACACTATAGAAAAAGTGCCGTTCCCGCGTAAGCCAAATCTAGATGCAATTAAGTTTCCAATTCGATGGATGCGCGAAAAACGCAAAGTGCGAAATATACTAGCCGCTAGAAAAGCAGATATAGTAGTGGGCTTCGGTGGCTATGCTTCTGCTCCAGTATATTCTCAAGCTCATGCGCAGCATATTCCTATTGTGATTCACGAGCAGAATGCTAAATCTGGAATGGCAAATCGCTTGGGCGCAAGTTGGGCTGATGCTGTTGGAACAGTTTATGGGAATACTGATTTGCGCACACGAAAAGGTGTCAAAGTTGAAAGAGTTGGTTTACCTCTTAGACCTGCTATTTCTCAATTGTGTGAAAGATTAGAAAAAGATTATGATTCCGCTCGCGTTGAAGGTGCGCAAAAACTTGGCGTTGACCCTAAACGTCCAATTATTCTTGTTACTGGCGGATCTTTGGGTGCAAAAAGCATAAATCAAGCTGTTGCTGCAGCAGCAGGAGATATTTTAAAACATGCGCAAGTAATTCACTTAACTGGTCGCGCAAAAGCGGAAGAAGTGCGAAATATAGTTGCAAAGCAAGTAGGCGAATCGCAAATAAATGATATTAAACCAGAGCATGCTGGTTGTGGCGATTATCATATTGCAGAATATTTAGAGCGTATTGATTGGGCTTTTGCTTGTGCAGATTTAGTTATATGTCGTGCAGGAGCTGGAACGGTTGCAGAAATTTCTGCACTTGGCTTACCTGCTGTATACGTGCCATTGCCTATTGGCAACGGCGAGCAGCGTTTCAATGCTGAGCCTGTAGTAAATGCAGGGGGAGCATTAATGGTAAATGATGCTGATTTCAATGCGAAGTGGTTTATAGATGAAGGATTAGCTTTATTGCAAAACAAAAAGCAATTACAAGCTATGCGCACTAAATCTTGGAATTATGGTATTCGTGATGCTGCAGACGTTATGGCGAAGCGTATTCTTGAAATCGCAAAAGAAGGCAGAAAGTAATGACTAATCTTAATAGCAATACAACTTCATCTCATAACAACATTGATTTAAACCCAGTAAAATCAGCGTTTGATGATTCGCAAACTATTTCAAAACTAGGGCGAGCGCATTTTATTGGCATTGGCGGAGCTGGAATGAGTGTTCTGGCAGAAATGTTGCATGAAGAGGGAGTAAGCGTAAGCGGTTGCGATCGTGAAGCAAATGATCACACTCAACGCTTGGAAGAATTAGGTATTGAAGTAGAAATTGGACAAAGTGCTTCACATGTTGAGCATGCAGATGTACTCGTGTATTCAAGTGCTATTAAACCGAGCAATCCGGAGATTATGGCAGCACATGAGCGCGGCATAAAACTTGTTCATCGCAGCGATATTCTTGCGTTATTATTATCTGCAAAAACTGGTGTGACTGTTGCTGGAGCGCATGGTAAAACAACTACTAGCTCACTTCTTTCTCATATATTAACTGTGGCTGCAGTAGGCGATTTGGCTGATCCAAGCTACGCAATCGGCGGATCTATTCAAGCCGCAGACGGAACAGTTTTAGACGGCGGTCATGCTGGCAATGGAATTGTTATGGTTGCTGAAGCTGACGAATCTGACGGAAGTTTTGAAAAATACAGCCCAAGTATTGCAATCGTAACAAATGCTGAAGCAGATCACTTGGATCATTACGGCTCTAGTGGACGATACAGAGAAGCATTTGTTGAGCACGTAAGTCACGCTGTTAATAACGTAATAATTTGTGCAGAAGACGAAGGTGCTAGAAAAGTACTTGAAGCTATGCCGGATAATATTTTAAACAAAACAATTGCTTACGGTAATTTGGATACTTGGAGCCTAAAACTCAGCTCGCGCGTACAAAAATTAGCTATGTTCGCAAGTATTGAGCATGAAAATGAGCAAGCTGTAAGTGGTCGCGAAATGTTTACGCTTGTATTGCCAGAAAAAATTTTGGATGAACATGCTAAATGTTCGAACAAGGTGCAAGTTAGCTTGTTAATACCAGGTTTGCATAATGCGCTTAATGCTTCTGCAGCGATTGTTGCTGCAGTATTGCTCGGTATGAATCCAGAAGATGCGGCTCGTGGTGCAGAAAGCTTCCGAGGTGCGTCTCGTCGTTTTGATATTCGTGGATGTGTTGATGGTGTGACAGTTGTGGACGATTATGCTCACCATCCAACTGAAATAGCTGCATTATTGCGCGCTGCTCGAAGAAAGTACACTTCTTCTACTCTTCGCGTGCTGTTTCAGCCTCATTTGTTCTCCAGAACGCGGGCTTTTGCTAGTGAGTTTGCAAAATCTTTGGCTCTTGCAGACGATGTAATTGTTACAGGAATTTTCCCAGCTCGCGAAAAGCAGGAAGATTTTCCAAATATTAATGCTGAAACTATTGTTAAAGCTGCAAAATCGCAGAATCTTGATGTAAAAATTGAAGCGGTTGACGATATGCGCGAAGCTGCGTTGAAACTGGCTTCGCGTGCAAAATCTGGTGATGTGCTGCTTACAGTTGGTGCAGGAAGTATTACTGCTATGACGTCTGTTATGCTAGAAGCATTGTAGTGCTTTGAAATTAAGCGATTAAAATATAAATAGATTATTACGAGAGGTAATTATGGGTCGCGTGAGGTCAAGCAAATCGTACGATGCTGATGCAAATAATTCGCATCGTCGTACCGTTTCAAGTCTTAATATTGCGCGTACTGAAGAGTCCCGTAGTAATAAATCCAGCAGCATTACGTCTCGTAGCAGTGCGTCTCGTAGTGCTGAATTGCTTAATAATGAATTGCGTAGTGGTGTAGCTCGTGGTGCGAAATCTAATATCGGAAAATCTAATATAAAAAAATCTAGTATCAAAAAAACGCGTGATGAAAAAATTCATATTTCTAAACCTAGATCTGCTTCGTCGTTGCGCAAAGACCAGCGTTTTCAAAGGCATATAATCAGCCAAAACACATCGCAAATACGAGTAGCTGATATCAATGAAAAAAATCATCAAGGTAAGTTTGTTGACGCTAGACTTTTGCCGAAGCTTGATTTTGTAAGAAAAACTTTAAGTCAAACTTCTGGTTCTCTTGGAATGATTACTCGTCCTAGAATAATTAATTTTCGAGAGCGTTTGAAAGAACGTAAATCTGCTTATTTGCAATTTACTGTTAAACGAATTCTTGCAATTCTTGCAGTGATTGCTTCTGTTTCAGCGATTGTTTGGTTTTTATTCTTCTCGCCAGTTTTTCTTCTTAAGTCTAACGATATAAGTATTTCTGGTTCTAACGAGTGGGTGAGTGAGCAAAAAATTGCTTCAATTGCGTCAACTCAGGTTGGTAAATCGCTATTTTTAGTTTCTTCTCAAGAAGTAATTAACCAACTTAACGATATTCCTGGTGTAACTGAAGCAAAAGTTTCTAAGAATTTCCCTAATGGTTTGCATGTTTCTGTACATGCGCAACGTCCTGCAGCAATGCTCAAAACTCGAGATAGCAATAAATTAACTGCTGTTGACGCTAAAGGTCGCGTGTTAAATGCCGTAGCTCAAGTTCCAACGCAAGGAATACCTGTTATTGAAGTTTCAAATGTTCAAAGAAGCTTGAATAATAGAGCGGTACTTGAAGCTGTAAAAATTGTTAGTTCACTTTCGGAATCTTTGCGAGCTAGAGTTACGAAAGTTAGTGCAAAAACTCAAGATTCTGTCGAAACAGAATTAGGGGATGTTAAAAAAACTATCATATGGGGCAATTCGTCTCAGATTGAGTTAAAGAAAGCTATTGTTGCCAAGATTATTGATGATCCTAGTAAAATTGGCAATAAACGCAGCTTAGATGTGTCTGCTCCTGTGCGTCCAATTCTTAAATAGAGTTTTAAAACTTTATTAATTGCATTGTCAAGATTAGGTGTATAATAGTAACTCGTGTGTGCCAACAGCATGCCTTATGTTATAGGCGTGTTGGTTGGGATATCCCAAGTGCCAAAGATAGCGCGCAGTAATGTGTGGCTGGAGGTGCGAGGGCCATCGGGCCGGTGGACTGTGGCTTTTACTCTTTAACCGATTCTTTGGTTATGGTGTGCTGCAGTGTGGCGGTTTTCACCAAATAGAAGATAACAATGAATCGGAGAACTTAAGTTGCCTACGATTGAACAACTTGTCCGTAAAGGACGTCAGGCCAAGCCGAAAAAGTCAAAGACTTTGGCCTTGAAGGGTAGCCCGCTGCGTCGTGGCGTATGCACCCGTGTATACACCACCACTCCTAAGAAGCCAAATTCCGCGCTTCGTAAGGTTGCTCGTGTGCGCCTCAGCTCTGGTATTGAAGTAACCGCCTATATTCCAGGCGAAGGTCACAACTTGCAGGAGCACTCCATCGTGCTCGTGCGTGGTGGCCGTGTGAAGGATCTCCCAGGTGTGCGTTACCACATCGTGCGTGGCGCATTAGATACCCAGGGTGTCAAGGACCGCAAGCAGGGTCGTTCCCTGTATGGAGCAAAGAAGGCGAAGTAAAACATGTCACGTAAAGGACCTGCAAAAAAGCATCAACTGCTTCCTGATCCAATCTACGGCTCGACCGTCGTGGCTCAGTTGATTAACAAAATCCTTCTCGATGGTAAGAAGTCCATCGCAGAAAACATCGTCTACACCGCTCTTGAGCAGGTGAAGGCAAAGACCGAGCAGGAGCCAGTTTCTGTATTGAAGCGCGCTCTTGATAACATTCGTCCAAATCTTGAGGTTCGTTCTCGCCGCGTTGGTGGTGCAACTTATCAGGTTCCAGTCGAAGTTAAGCCTGCTCGCGCAAACACTCTTTCCCTCCGCTGGCTTACTGACTTCTCACGCGCTCGTCGTGAAAAGACTATGGCTGAGCGCTTGGCCAACGAAATTCTCGATGCCTCCAATGGCTTGGGTGCTTCCGTGAAGCGCCGCGAGGATACCCACAAGATGGCAGAAGCAAACAAGGCTTTTGCTCACTATCGCTGGTAATCCACAAGATAATCGGTATCTTAAAGAGCTAAGGATAAGAATATGGCACAAGATGTGCTTAACGACCTGAATATGGTTCGTAATATCGGCATCATGGCGCACATTGATGCTGGTAAGACTACTACCACCGAACGTATTCTTTACTACACTGGTAAGAACTACAAAATCGGTGAAACTCATGATGGTGCTTCTACCATGGACTTCATGGCTCAGGAGCAGGAGCGCGGTATTACTATTCAGTCTGCTGCAACTACCTGCTTCTGGAAGCGTCAAACTCATGACGTTGATGACCGCTATCAGATCAACATCATCGATACCCCAGGTCACGTGGACTTCACCGCTGAGGTGGAACGTTCCCTTCGCGTGCTCGATGGTGCTGTAGCAGTCTTCGATGGTAAGGAAGGTGTGGAACCTCAGTCTGAAACCGTGTGGCGTCAGGCTGATAAGTATAGCGTCCCACGTATCTGCTTCATCAATAAGATGGATAAGCTTGGCGCTGATTTCTACTATTCCGTCAAGACCATCAAGGAGAAGCTCGGTGCAACTCCACTCGTTATTCAGCTTCCAATCGGTGCTGAAAACGACTTCGTTGGCGTTGTTGACTTGATTCGTATGAAGGCTTACGTCTGGAATGACGTTAAGGACGATATGGGTGCTCACTATGACACCGTTGACATTCCTGAAGATTTGCAGGAACGTGCAGAGCAGTATCGTGCTGAACTTATGGATCAGGTTGCTGAAGCTGACGATGAGCTGGTTGAGAAGTACCTCGAAACTGGCGAACTTACTGAAGAAGAAATGCGCGCTGGTATCCGTAAGCTTACCATTGAGCGTAAGGCATTCCCAGTAACTTGCGGTTCTGCATTCAAGGATAAGGGTGTTCAGCCAATGCTGGATGCTGTTGTCGACTTCCTCCCAAGCCCAGAAGATGTTCCATCTATTAAGGGCTTCAAGCCAGGCGACGAATCTGTTGAAATTGACCGTAAGCCAGTTAATACAGATCCATTCGCAGCATTGGTATTCAAGATTTCAACCCATCCATTCTATGGCAAGCTCGTGTTCGTGCGCGTTTACTCTGGCGAAGTAAAGCCAGGCGATTCCGTGTACGATTCCACGAAGTCCAAGAAGGAACGCGTTGGTAAGATTTTCCAGATGCATGCTGATAAGGAAAATCCTGTAGATTCAGCTGAAGCTGGTAACATCTACACCTTCGTTGGTTTGAAGAACGTCAGCACTGGTGATACTTTGTGCGACGAAAAGAACCCAATTTCTTTGGAATCCATGACATTCCCAGATCCTGTTATTGAGGTTGCTGTGGAGCCAAAGACGAAGGCTGATCAGGAAAAGATGAGCTTGGCTTTGGCTAAGCTTTCTGACGAGGATCCTACATTCCAGGTTAAGACCGATGAGGAATCTGGTCAGACTTTGATTTCCGGTATGGGCGAGCTTCAGCTTGACATTATCGTTGATCGTATGCGTCGTGAGTTCAAGGTCGAAGCGAATGTTGGTAAGCCACAGGTTGCTTACCGTGAGACGATTCGTAAGGCTGTTATGAACCAGGAATACACTCACAAGAAGCAGACCGGTGGTTCTGGTCAGTTTGCAAAGGTTTTGATGAACTTCGAACCTCTCGACACAGAATCTGGCGAAACCTACCAGTTTGTCAACGAAGTTACCGGCGGTCACATCACCAAGGAATTCATTCCTTCAATCGATGCAGGCGTGCAGGAAGCTATGGAATCCGGCGTTTTGGCTGGCTTCCCAGTTGTGGGTGTAAAGGCAACCGTCACCGACGGTCAGACTCACGATGTCGATTCTTCGGAAATGGCCTTCAAGATCGCAGGTTCCATGTGCTTCAAGGAAGCTGCTCCTAAGGCTAATCCGGTAATTCTCGAACCAATTATGGCTGTCGAAGTCCGTACTCCAGAAGAGTACATGGGCGACGTCATGGGCGATTTGAACTCTCGTCGCGGTAACATCCAGTCTATGACTGATGCCACTGGCGTGAAAGTTATCGACGCCAAGGTGCCGCTGAGCGAAATGTTCGGCTACATTGGCGATCTTCGTTCCAAGACTCAGGGCCGCGCAATGTTCACCATGCAGATGGACTCTTACGCGGAGGTTCCGAAGGCCGTTTCGGACGAGATTATTAAGGCTCAGCGCGGCGAATAAAGCGCACGCTACTTCGGTGTTTTCTGTCCCCGGTCAACGCTAGAATTTCCTACGTTGACTGGGTTCTGGCACCGAAGTGGCACCTAACCCAGAAACCCAGTAATATGTAGCGAAAGACCTCTCACAAATGTGTGAGGCAAACTACGAGACGTCCAGGAGGACAAACACATGGCAAAGGAAAAGTACGAGCGTACTAAGCCGCATGTTAACATTGGTACCATTGGTCACGTTGATCACGGTAAGACTACCTTGACCGCGGCTATTTCTAAGGTGCTGCATGGCGAGTATCCAGATCTGAACCCTCAGTATGACTTCGATCAGATTGATGCCGCTCCAGAAGAGAAGGAACGCGGCATTACCATTAACATCGCACACATCGAGTATCAGACCGCTGAGCGTCACTACGCTCACGTGGACGCTCCAGGCCACGCTGATTACGTGAAGAACATGATCACCGGTGCTGCTCAGATGGATGGCGCAATCCTCGTGGTTGCTGCTACCGATGGTCCTATGGCTCAGACCCGTGAGCACGTTTTGCTCGCTAAGCAGGTCGGTGTCCCGAAGATCCTCGTTGCTTTGAACAAGTGCGATATGGTTGATGATCCAGAACTTATCGACCTCGTCGAAGAAGAGGTTCGTGACCTCCTCGAAGAAAACGGCTTCGATCGCGACTGCCCAGTCATCCGCACCTCTGCTTACGGTGCTTTGCACGATGACGCTCCAGATCATGAGAAGTGGGTAGAGACCGTCAAGGAGCTCATGAAGGCTGTTGACGAGTACATCCCAACCCCAACTCACGATCTTGACAAGCCATTCTTGATGCCAATCGAAGATGTGTTCACCATCTCCGGTCGTGGTACCGTTGTCACCGGTCGTGTTGAGCGTGGTAAGCTCCCAATCAACACCCCAGTTGAGATCGTTGGTTTGCGTCCAACTCAGACCACCACCGTTACCTCCATCGAAACCTTCCACAAGCAGATGGATGAGGCCGAGGCTGGCGATAACACTGGTCTTCTTCTCCGTGGTATCAACCGTACTGATGTTGAGCGTGGTCAGGTTGTGGCTGCTCCAGGTTCTGTGACCCCACACACCAAGTTCGAAGGCGAAGTTTACGTCTTGACCAAGGACGAAGGTGGCCGTCACTCGCCGTTCTTCTCCAACTACCGTCCACAGTTCTACTTCCGCACCACCGACGTCACCGGCGTTATCACCTTGCCAGACGGCGTTGAGATGGTTCAGCCAGGCGATCACGCAACCTTCACTGTTGAGTTGATCCAGGCAATCGCAATGGAAGAGGGCTTGACCTTCGCAGTTCGTGAAGGTGGCCGTACCGTTGGTTCCGGTCGTGTGACCAAGATTCTTGCCTAGTATTTTTCTAACTGAAAAATATTAGCTAAGGCTTAATAAAGACCCCGCGAGGAAACTCTCGTGGGGTCTTTTGTTGTATGTGCTTGTTTTATCAGCGTGACGACCTGCTTGAGCGCTGCGATTTAGCGCGCGAAAGCAACTCGGAGCGCCGAGCTTGCTCAGGGTTGAAAGCACAGTGTGCTTTCAACGCAAGCGAGGTCTGCCTTCGTCAATAAAAAGACGAAGGCAGGGCAGATTAGTGGGGTAGTGTTCTCTTGTTTTGAGTGTTTTGGTGGGTTTGGAGCTCCAATCGCGGGATTTGATGCTCACGTTGGCGCGACGACCTGCTTGAGCGCTGCGATTTAGCGCGAGAAAGCAACTCGGAGCGGAAACTCGCTTAGGTTGGAAGTCCGGGGGACTTCCAACGCGAGTTTCGTAAGCGAGCGCGTTACCCACGTGAGCGCCACTGTTTTTTCGTTACTGGTGCAGTTTGTGTTCTGTGTTAGTGTCTCATTTTGCTTGTTTTGGGACACTGGTGCAGATTGCGTACTGTGTTAGTGTCTGTCTCTGGTAGGTGATTTGAGAAGTGTGTGAGAGATGGGTGTTAGTAACGCTCGGCACTGTTAACGCGTTCGCGTTTGGAGTACAGAGAGCATAATAAAACCCTGCCAAATACTAATCTGGCAGGGTTAAATAGCTAAGCAACTAACACACGTATGTTAGTTTTAGTATTGCTAATCTCTATTATCTCCAAGCAACTCTAGCAAGTAGATGAACATGTTAATGAAGTCCAAGAACAGTTGGAATGCGCAGAAAATAGATACTTTCTTAACCATTTCAGGCTGATTTTCATATTGTGCAAGTAATGCGCGAGTTTGCTGAGCATCGTAAGCTGTTAAACCTGCAAAAATAACGATGCCAATTCCAGCCATAAGACGCATTGTTCCAGTATCTTGCCCAATAAACGAAATAATAATTTGCGCAACAACGAATACAAGTAATGCAACCATTAAAATTGGACCAGCTTTAAGCAAATCCTTTTTTGTAGTAAGTGCAAGCATTGTCAAGCACAGGAAGAATCCTGCAGTTAAAGCAAATACTAATGCCACAGATCCAAGGCTAAATACTTGAAAGACTGAGCTTAAAGTAAATCCTGTTAAAGCAGCATAAGCATAGAACAAAACTCGTACTGTTGTCTCACTCATTTTCATTAAGCGTGTTCCAAGAACAACTGCTATCACAACCTGAGCAATTGCCAACATTATCCAACCCCATCCGCGGGTTGCAAACATAAATCTAAGCCAGAAATTACCGCTCTGAGTGAACAGTGCCACAAGAGTTGTAACAATCAATCCAAGCGTCATTTCGCCATAAGTGCGTCCTACTGAAACTCTTTTTGCTTCTTCAAAAGCATATGTTGCCTGAGTGTCAATAACTTCAGGAGCACCGCTTCTGTAATAATCTTGAGTAAAGTTTGTCATTATTTCTCCTTAACAGCTATGAAATAAAACGCTGTCAAGACAACGTTCTCACATAATTATAATTAAAGCATCTGGGAAAATGCTAAAAAAATACAGCATAATTTATACGTTCGTACAATAAGCTGGTTTTAGTCTTGCATAAGATTACGCCTAATATGGCATAAGCTTGCGCTTCGTATTGATATTATGCCTTACTATTAGGTGCTTCTTCAACTTGAGGAGCACCATTAATATCGCGGTGAATACCTTGCATTTGTGTTTCAATATTTTGCAAGCTATGCGCGCAATCGAGCAAAGTTTGAGAGTGCTCAGCCAACTTTGCATCCGGCAAACCGGCTTTGTATCTTAAAGCGTGCTCCAAGCTAGCCCAATAATCCATAGCAATAGTTCGGAATTGCACTTCAACTGGCGTGTAGTGTGCTCCAGAAGACAAGAACACAGGAACTGCATAAATTACGTGCAAACTGCGGTATCCATTAGGTTTTGGATTCTTAATATAATCCTTAACTTGCAATACTTGAATGTCTGTTTGTTTAGAAAGATATTGCGCTACAGAATACACATCGTCGCAGTAGTTGCAAATTACGCGAATTCCAGCTACGTCGAAAAGATTATCGCGTATAGAGCGTGTGGAAATATCTAGATGACGCCTTTGCAGTTTCTCAAAAATTGAGTGCACTGATTTAAGACGACGCTCCATGTGATGAATTGGGTCGTGAGAGAACCGCACCTGAAATTCGCTATCTAGAATCTCGAGCTTCGTACTTATTTCGTACATTGCTCCTTCGTAAATTTGCATCATGTTTACAAATTCGTCGATTTGGTCTTCAGGAAGCATAAGCGAATTAGTTTTGCCGCATTGGGAGCAATTTTGTTGGTTTTTTGTATTGTCAACATTGCTGCTAACGTTGCTGCTTTCATTAGCTGCTTCGTTGCTATGAAGACGCGCATAGAGTTCTGCTGCGTTTACGCGGTTATGACGATCAAGTATCACGTCTTTTAATAATACTATAAAAACTGCTAAACGTCTGGGAGTGCGTATGTAAATGTAATATTCTTTGCAAAGCGTGATATAAATATCTTAGGTAATTGAGCGCAAGCAAAATCTAGCAAAGTATTTTGACGAGGAGTGTATTTTGTCTGAAAATAAGCAGGATAATATTCCTAAAGTAATTTCAATAGTTGGTCCTACGGCTTCAGGCAAAACTAGTCTTGGTATTGCGCTTGCGAAAAAATTAGCTGAGCGTGGGATTCGTGCGGAAATCATCAACGCAGACGCGTATCAAATGTATCGTTACATGGATATTGGCACGGCTAAGGCGAGTGCGCAGGAGCAGGCGGAAGTACCACACCATTTGCTTGACATAATTGATCCTGAAGAAACGATGACGGTTGCGCGATTTCAAGTTTTAGCCAGGCAGTGTATTAGTGAGTTGCAATCGCGTGGTGTGAGGCCGATTTTAGTTGGAGGATCGGGATTGTATGCTCGTGCTGCTGTGGATGATATTACATTTCCAGGCACGGATGAGTCTATTCGTGCAGCTTTGGAGGAGCGCGAGCGCAAAGAGGGAGCGAGTGCGCTGTTTGATGAGTTGCAACAAAAGGATCCGGTTGCTGCGGCTCATATGGATGCGCGCAATCCGCGACGTACAATTCGCGCGCTTGAAGTGATTGAGCTTACGGGAAAGCCTTATTCCGCAACGCTTCCGAAGTATAAGTATGTGATTGATTGCGTGCAAATTGGCTTAGATTTGCGTCGTGAAGATTTAGATAAGCGCGTGGATTTACGTACGCAAATTATGCGTGAGCAGGGTTTTGTGGATGAGGTGCGCGCGATTCGAGAGCGATTGGGTGTGACTGCAGCTCGTGCTCTTGGCTACCAGCAGATTATGGATTATTTGGATGGCGTGTGGAGCGAGGATGAGGCTTTTGCGGATATTGCACAAAAAACTCGACGACTTGCACGCAAACAAATGGGTTGGTTTGGTAGGGATGCTCGCATCCACTGGTTGGACGCGTTGCGACCGGATCTTGCGGAAGCTGCGCTCGCGATTGTTGCTGCTGCGGATGCGGGGGAGTTTGATTGCAATAGTTCTGATGCTACTGAGCACGCTACTCAGCACCATCTCGGAGATGCTTTCGAAGCTTAACTTAAATCTTGGAAACATTGGGGTTTACTACAAATAACGCCACTGTTTAAGCAGTGGCGTTATTGCGTTTGTGGAGTCGCGGGGAATTGAACCCCGGTCCGGTGACCGTACCCTCGGTCTTCTACGTGCGTAGTCTGCTGGCCGCACGGCAGTTTTTCTGCCCCCATGTTATAGCAGACAATTCATGGCGAGCATATCTACAGTCAAAGTCCCTGAATTGCCCTGCAGCTCGGCAATTCAAGCAAGTCTTCTCATGACGTTCAGCACCACTCCGAAGACGTGAGTGGGTGAACGGAGCAGCTGCTCACTGGTTAATCCTGGCGCGAAGCTCAGGCAGCGAGAGCGAACTCAGTGCGATTAGATTTAGCACTTATTCTTTTGCGAAAGGACGTTTACGAGTGGACTTCCGCATTCTCGGCACGCTTCCCCGCGGCGAACAGATCGCCGTCGAAACCGATCGACCCCTTTTGATTTTTCAAACAATCGTTGCACTAGAGCACACGTTTTTATATTGTATCATATTTTAATGCGACGAATTGCTTGAGTGCTTATTTCTCACGGAATAGCAGTTCGCCTAACGCATGATGATATGGGCGCCCTCACTGAGCTTATTCCTAACGGCATAGTCGTTCGGATGATTTTTTTT
>NZ_LWSR01000175.1:0-450 GCF_001660745.1 Gardnerella sp. 26-12 | reverse complement strand
CGGCAGCGTCAGATGTGTATAAGAGACAGGTATTAAAAATTTTGATAGTTTTATATTCAACTACGCTTAAAACTACATTCCTAAGCGCTTTTTGAACCCTGCTAAGCATCTGCGACTAATCCACTCAACGCTTCCGTCGTCCATTTTTACGCTCATACTTCCGCCGAATCCTGGATCGACTCGAACAATGCGATTCAAGTTCACGATTGCGGATTTAGATATGCGCACAAACGACGCGAATTGCGGATTGTCGAAATCCATTAGGCGCTTGTAAGAAACGCACTCACCTTTATCACTGTGAATGATTACGCGCGAATTTTCAACGCAAATCATAATCACATCCGGCTCGTGCATAACAATAATCGAATCGTTAATATAACCGTATATGAATGGATTATTATTGCTTAATTTATCTGAAGTATTAATTCTGTCTCTTATACACATCTCCGA
>NZ_LWSR01000174.1:0-490 GCF_001660745.1 Gardnerella sp. 26-12 | reverse complement strand
ATTATAAATAATGCCCCGGCAAATAATTACCAGGGCATTATACGCTAAATAATAATTGTAAAATTAGTCTTGAAGTTCAGCTCCATCGGCATCCTTATGCCACTTAGAACCAGGCTGAGAGCAAAGAATGCAAATTCCTTCAATAAATGCCCAAATTCCAGAAACAAAAGCCAGCAAGCCGAAAGAAAGAATAGAAATAAGCAGCTGAGCAACAGCCTTGCCTTTAAAACCAAGATAGAAATTGTGCACACCCAAAGCACCCAAGAAAATGGCTAACAGGCCTGCAGCAATCTTGTTACGAGAGCTTCTGTATGTGTTTGATGAATAATTAGACCCATAGTTAGAGTATGAAGATGCTTGATTGTACTGAGGAGTAGACTGAGAGTACTGACCATATTGCGGCTGAGCATATGAATTCTGATCATACTGAGTCTGACCATACTGTGACTGAGCATTGTACTGAGGCTGAGCACTGTACTGCTGTCTCTTA
>NZ_LWSR01000173.1:0-499 GCF_001660745.1 Gardnerella sp. 26-12 | reverse complement strand
ATTCCAAAGTATTATTTTCTTTTAAAGCGTCATCTACTAAAGAAGTGCGAATATGCTTTAAGCCAGCGTTTTTTGCGTTTAGTTCAGTAAGCTCTAGCGCTCGCTCATTTACATCTACAGCTACAATTTCAGCTTCTGGAGATTCTAAGCCCATTGCAATGCTTATAGGACCCCATCCGCATCCAATATCAAGGAATTTGCCATTTTCTGGTGGTTTTGGAGCATGTTTTAGTAGCACAGACGTGCCTAGATCAAGCTTAGAAGCACTAAATACTCCGTTTGAGACTTGTACAACAGTTTCATGATTTCTCAAAGTTACATGTAACGTTCTTCGCTCATCGCAAGATGATGGTGTTGCAGAAAAGTATTGTTCGCCACTGATTTTTTGCGTTTTTTCTGATTTTGGTGATTTGGTTTTATCGTATTGTTTAAATTGTTGATGACTGTCCATAATCTCGCTCAAAAATACCGTATTTCGCCTATAAATTTAGATTTATTA
>NZ_LWSR01000172.1:0-517 GCF_001660745.1 Gardnerella sp. 26-12 | reverse complement strand
TAATTAAAGTTAGGCAAAGTTAAACAATCGCAAAATTAGTAAACACATACTCAAGCAAGTAATTTTTGTAAATATTCTTGCAAAACTAATGCGTGATTTACTTTTGGATTTTTTGCAGCATACAACAAAGTTATAGTTTGATACTTATTAAACAAATCCATAATCACACCAACAGCTTCATGATTTGAATCAAGTTCTTCAACATAACGATGTGAAAATTCTTCAAAATGCTCCGGGTCATGATTAAACCACTTGCGTAACTGCGAAGTAGGAGCAATATCTTTAAGCCATTTATCAATATGAGCATATTCTTTGCTTATACCACGCGGCCAAAGTCTATCAACCAAGACTCTCACACCATCATCTTCACTAATCGTTTCATACACACGCTTAATCTTCACAGTGCACTTGTTCATAAAATCTCCTTTATACGTTTACCATAATCGCAGCTTTATTTATTTTTTCAAGGAATTATTTACTAGCAAAAGATATCTGCGATATAAATTGAGTTATTATG
>NZ_LWSR01000171.1:0-481 GCF_001660745.1 Gardnerella sp. 26-12 | reverse complement strand
AGATGTGTATAAGAGACAGACCCTAGAGCGTCGACATCTTCCCTCAAACAGCCAAACTGCGCTCAAAAACCGCGAGAACCCAGCCTAAAGCCGCCGCACGCTAAACCTTTTAACATTCAACCGCGCTAACCCTTGTTTCACAAAGGAAAAACGAATCAACTAGGCTGCAAGCACAGTAGAAATAATCAAAACGATATCTTGATTCAGTGCGATTTGTAAAAAGCGCCACTGATTCTGTGTGGATTGAGAGAACTCCTAGTATAGCTACACTTTTTTGAGTGCACAGCATGGATAGTGGGTGCATCTTTTAACGATAGGAAAAGCTATCGTTAAAAAGTTTGCCATTTATTAACAAATCCCAAATGCTTCAAATCCACTAACGGATATTTATCAATTATCTTTGATAACTTACTAGAAAATTCCTTGTAATGTTCGTTTTCAGCTAATACTTTAAGATTAAGAATACTAGCAAAAATAGTAT
>NZ_LWSR01000170.1:0-675 GCF_001660745.1 Gardnerella sp. 26-12 | reverse complement strand
CGAAGAACACATAAATAATTTTTTTATGCATGTAGATATGTATACATATATTCGTATATATTTAATTGAAAATATGTTTATGAAAGGTTTTGATAAAATTATGATGAATCCAGAAACGGATGCAGAATCAAATAACGAAGTGTCAATAAAACAGCAACGTCCTGCAACAAAAGCAGCGCGTTTAAACGCTATTGAACAAGCGTTACTGGCAGAAGTGATTACTTCTCAATCTCAACTCGCTAAAGTGTTGGCGCGTCATGGTTTTAATGTTACTCAAGCTACTTTGAGCCGAGATTTAGATGAGTTAAATGCCGTTAAAATTCGATTAACGGATGGCAGGATTGCGTATGTGCTTGGCGATGGTACTGGCAATCGTCATGCTATGGATACTGTGCGAATTGATCAGCAAGTTGCTCGCACTTTAGCAGGTCTTGTCACTGAAGTTGGACATGCAAATAATATTGTTGTTATTCACACTCCATCAGGCGCTGCACAATATGTTGCAAGTGTTATAGATCGTCAGCCTTTGAAAGGTATTTTAGGATCAGTTGCTGGAGATGATACAGTTATTATGGTTTGCGTTTCAAATGAAGAAGCTGAAAATCGAGCAAATTGGATGCTTTCAGTAGCTTCTCGTTAAACAATTTATTAAAAAATATTGTGGCTATTTAATTA
>NZ_LWSR01000017.1:0-38873 GCF_001660745.1 Gardnerella sp. 26-12 | reverse complement strand
CAATCGTAGTAATAGCCGCAAGAAAATAAGTATTTAATAGTGTCGTATATGTGATACAATTGTAAGAGGTCTTTTGTAAAGGCTTCCAAGTGCCGGGGACGTTTTCCCCGGCTTTTATTTTACTTACTTATCAGTGTAGTTGGGTTATAAGTCAAAAAGTTGGGGAAAGCATGAGAGAACTTAGCATATTCATAGATGAATCAGGCAGCGATAACTTATCGGACTATTATTACATACTAACTATCGTACTTCATGACCAATCAAATAATTTAGATTATTCGATAAAACTTTACGAAAACTCACTTAAGCAAAAACACCTTCCTAATATACCCTTTCATGCTTCACCTCTTATGAACAAAAAAGATAATTATAAATGTTTGGATATGGTTATAAGAAAAAAATTATTGCAGTCGTTTAGAACATTCTTCAGACATGTTGATATTTGTTACCATACTTTTGTATACACAAACAGAAAATACGAATCAACAAGTCAATTGTCTGCTGCAATGCGCAAAGATTTAATTAATTTTTTATTCGACAATATGGCATATATGCAACAATATGAAAAAGTAAAAATATACTATGACAATGGTCAACAATCAATAGTTAATGCAATACACAAAGCAATGGAATATAGTTTGTCAAAAAATGCAACCATATACAGATACGCAAAACAATCACAGTATCGGCTAGCACAAATAGCAGATTACATTTGTATGATAGAACTTACAAAACTCAAATACGAAAATAAACGCATAACAAAGACAGACGAAAAATTTTTCGGTTCGTGGTCTGACTTTAAAAAAGGCATATTAAAAGAAACAAGGCATAAGGTTATTGGATAATCAATGCTCGCTAACTGCTAACCTTCTTAACTAACTTGCTAACTATCCAACTTGCTTGCTAACAATATTATGCGCCAAAGTAGGCGCAAACGTGTGAGACTGCTTCAACAAACGCGCGAGCCTCGTCAACTGTGTTGTAAACGCCAACAGAAGCGCGATTCGAAGCATACACGCCAAAATGACGGTGAATCGGCTGAGCACAATGGTGTCCGACGCGAATCGCAATGCCCTGCGCGTCCAAAAACTGTCCAACATCGTGCGGATGCACACCTTCAACTTCAAAAGCAACTGTGCCAATTCGCTGACTCAAATCAGTTGGACCCAAAACGCGAACTCTCGGAACGTCTTGCAATTTTAGCAATTCTGCAGCAATTTCCCGCTCATGCTCTGCAACTTTATTCATGCCCACCGCGCGCAACCAATCCGCTGCAACGCCAGCCGCAACCATTTGCGCAACCGGCTGAGTTCCAGCCTCAAAACGGTAAGGCGCATCCATGTATTGCGCCGGCTTGTTAAGCCACGCAAGCTCTACCATTGAGCCGCCAAAATTGGCAGGTGGAAGCGCGTTCAAAAGCTCGCGGCGACCATACAAGAATCCAACTCCCGTAGGTCCATACATTTTATGCGCACTAAATGCCGCAAAATCAACGTTTAAAGCGTGAAAATCAACCGGAATATGAGGCACTGACTGGCATGCGTCGAGCACAAAAATCGCACCAACTTCGTGAGCGCGCTTGCAAATCGACGAAACATCCGTAATCGCGCCAGTAACGTTGCTAATATGCGTAACTGCAACGATTTTCGTGCGCTCGTCAATAATTGTTCGCAAATAATCCGCGTCCGTGCGCACGCGGCCGTCCTCTGTTACGTCAATCCAACGAAGCTCCGCTCCAGTGCGAAGAGCCAGCTCTTGAAATGGTAGCAAAACAGAGTGATGATCTGCGCGAGATACGACTATTACATCGCCTTCTCGAAGCACAAAATTTTGGCGGAAATCAGCAGAATCATCGCTGTCTTTTTTGCAAATTCTCGCCTTCGCACTAGCGTTACCAATAGCAGTTGCGAGAAGATTAAGCGCGCCGGTCGCGCCCGGAGTAACAATAATTTCCTCGCTGCCAGCGTCCGCGCAAGCTCCAACGAGACGCGCAACTTTCGCACGCGCTTCTTCGAACGCAACCGTGGAAAGCGCCGCCAACTCATGCGCTCCCCTGTGCACACCAGCGTTAATTGTTTCGTAAAACTCTTTTTCGGCATCGATTACAACTTGCGGCTTTTGCGAAGTAGCTGCAGAATCCAAGTAAATCAAGGGTTTTCCGTGCACAGTATCGTGAAGCGAAGTGCCATGAACTGTGCGACTTAAAATCGGAAACTGCGAGCGCAAATCGCTAAATTCTCGCATAATATTTTCTTCAGTCACTGTAGTCATATTCTAAGCCGTTAGTTAAAACTATTATTTTATGAACCGCGCTTAAGCCAGCGCCGACTCTGTTGCACCTTCCGGCAAATACTTGTCGTAGCCTTCTTCTTCCAGCTCGTCCGCAAGCTCCGGTCCTGCCGTCTTTACAAAGTGACCTTGCGCAAAAACGTGCACAATATCCGGCTTAATATACTTGAGGATTCGCGTGTAATGTGTAACCATCATAATGCCCAAACCGGTGTTCTCTTTGGCGCGATTCACGCCTTCCGACACGATTCGAAGAGCGTCAACATCCAAGCCAGAATCAGTTTCGTCCAAAATTGCAAACTTTGGCTTCAAAAGCTCTAGTTGCAAAACTTCCGCGCGCTTCTTTTCGCCGCCAGAGAAGCCTTCGTTTACGGAACGAGACGCAAATTTTGGATCCATTCGAAGCTTTTTCATAGCCTCGCTAAGTTCTTTCACCCAGCTTCTTAAAGATGGAGCTTTGCCTTCGACTTCTGTTTTTGCAGTGCGAAGGAAGTTCGTCATAGACACGCCCGGTACTTCTACTGGGTATTGCATTGCGAGGAACAATCCCGCTTTCGCGCGCTCGTCAGGAGTCATTTTCAAAATATCTTCGCCGTCTAAAAGCACCTGGCCGGAATCGACTTCATACTTCGGGTGACCTGCCAAAGTGTAAGCAAGAGTAGACTTTCCAGATCCGTTAGGACCCATAATTGCGTGAGTTTCGCCAGAATTAACTGTAAGATTTACGCCTTTTAAGATTTGCTTGCGACCTTCTTTTGTTTCTACAGAAGCGTACAAATCCTTAATTTCCAAAGTTGACATGTTTTTCTCCTATTCTTCCGTTCTTGCAAGACGGCGCTCAATCGCCTTCATTAAGTGATCAACAATTTCCGGAACGCCAATTTCTTCAATAAGCTCGTTAAAGAATCCACGCACAACAAGCTTTCTGGCTTCAACCTCACTAACTCCGCGAGACTGCAGGTAGAAAAGCTCTTCGTCGTCAAATCGTCCAACTGAACTTGCATGACCCGCGCCAATAATATTGCCGTTTTCAATTTCCAAATTTGGCTCAGAATCGGCGATTGCGCCAGGAGTGAGCACCAAATTACGGTTCAACTCGTACGAATCTGTGCCAGGAGCTTCCGGCTTAATAAGCGCGTTTCCAACCCAAGTTGAATGCGCTCCCTTCCCTTCCAAGGCACCCTTGTACACTACTCTGGACTTGCATTCCGGATAATTGTGCACAACCATTGTGCGGTGCTCAACATGCTCGCCTGGATCCACAAAATACATGCCGAGCATGTTCAAATCACCCTGTTCGCCGCCAAAATCCTGATCCATGCGAATGCGCACAACATCTCCGCCAAGAGTGACCATCGTGTGGCGAAGCGAAGCTCCCTCACCAACGTGAATACGCTGATTTCCAACGTGTTTACTGCCCGAATCCCACTCTTGAATAAAGGTAGTAGAAACGTGCGCGTGCTTTCCGAGGATGATTTCCACACCTTCAGCAAGTTTTGCGCAGCCGGTATGTTCGATAATAATGTCAGCATTCGAGCGAGAATCCGCTTCGATTACTAAGTGCAATGCGTCAAGCGTATTAACATTATCACCCTGAATTTTCAGTACGATTGGCTTTTTGATTTCGCCAGATACGTGAAGCACGTATGCAGATTTCGCTGTATTCCACGCGACTGCAGCTACGCGATCAGACGGCTTCATATCGGTATGAGGAGCCTCGTTTTTCGGCTTTACTTGCAAACTTACGGAACCGTCGCTACCAACGTAAGAATCATCCAATGCAGCTCCACCAACACCTTCAAGAGTTACTTGAATACTATTAGATGGTTCAAAACGCTCGAAAAACTCGGAAATTCGCTCAACTGGAGTATATCGCCAATCTTCCTGCTTTCTAGTTGGAATCGCAAAATCTTCCACATTAAACGAGCGCACGGATTTATCTGCGCTAGAAGGCATTGCTGCAGGAACCGCATACGGATCATTAGGGTCTGCTATAGGAATAGTAATTTCTTTTTCCGTCATTTTATTGCCTAAATTCTCTTTTAAATCTTCGCTCATCAGCCCACGGATCCTTCCATTTGCAACTCAACTAAGCGATTCAACTCAAGCGCGTACTCCATTGGCAGCTCGCGGCTAATCGGCTCCACGAAGCCGCGAACAATCATGCCCATAGCCTCTTTTTCTTCAAGCCCTCGACTCATCAAATAGAAAAGCTGATCCTCCGAAACCTTGGAAACAGTGGCCTCGTGAGCCATCGAAACGTCATCTTCGCGCACGTCAACATGCGGATAAGTATCGGACCTGGAAAAATCGTCAACAAGCAAAGCATCGCACACAACAGACGAACTAGAGCCCTTCGCACCCTTAATAATCTTCACAAGACCGCGGTAAGCTGAACGTCCGCCGCCGCGCGAAATCGACTTAGCAACAATCGTAGAACTCGTGTGAGGAGCTAAATGAATCATCTTCGCACCAGTATCTTGATATTGTCCGCGGCCAGCAAAACTCAAAGACATAGTCTCCGCTTTTGCGTAAGGCTCGGCAAGAATACAAGCAGGATACTTCATAGTAGCTTTGGAACCGATGTTTCCGTCAACCCACTCCATTGTGCCGCCCTCGCGCACGTAAGCTCGCTGAGTTACCAAGTTATACACGTTATTTGACCAGTTTTGCACTGTTGTGTAACGCACACGCGCATGCTTTTCCACAACAATTTCAACGTTTGCAGCGTGAAGCGAATCCGTGGAATAAATTGGAGCCGTGCAACCTTCAACGTAATGCACATAAGAGCCTTCGTCCGCAATAATAAGCGTTCGCTCAAACTGACCCATGTTCGGCGTATTAATTCTAAAGTAAGCTTGAAGCGGAATATCCACGTGCACGCCTTTTGGAACATACACGAACGAGCCGCCACTCCAAGCCGCGGTGTTAAGAGCCGCAAACTTGTTGTCGTCAACAGGGATCACGGTTGCGAAATACTTTTTTACAAGCTCCGGATACTTTTGCACTGCCGTATCCGTGTCAACAAAAATCACGCCTTGAGCTGCCAAGTCTTCGCGAATCGAATTGTAAATAACTTCCGACTCGTACTGTGCTGCAACGCCTGAAACTAAGCGCTTTTTCTCCGCTTCCGGAATGCCTAAGCGATCGTAAGTTTTGCGAATATCTTCCGGCAAATCGTCCCAAGTTTTTGCTTGATCGTGAACCGGGCGCACGTAGTATTTAAAATCGTCAGCGTCAAAACCGCTTAAATCCACGCCCCAATCCGGCATTGGCTTTTGCAAAAACGCGCGGTAGCCTTGCAAGCGAAGATCTAGCATCCACTCCGGCTCGTTTTTATCGGCAGAAATTGCGCGAACAACCGACTCGTCAATACCCTTTTTTGCAGCCTCGCCTGCAGCGTCCGAATCGTGCCAGCCGTAATTGTAATCACCAAATTCAGCAACAATTTGCTCATCTTGGCGGATTTTCTCTTCGTTTACGCGAGCGCGATCTGCCACATACTGGCTCATTTCAACGTCTGCAGCTTTATTTTTTGCTAGATTACCATCGCTTGCTGCAACGCTTGTATCGCCAGTAACGCCAGTATCATTCATATTGCCAGTATCGCTCATAAAGCCTGTAACACCTCCATACTTAACGCACACCTGCGCGCGGTACGTATCAATTGGCAAAAGCTGCTCCCCAAGCGCTACTTTTGCACTCTCCCCACTCAATTATCACCTATCTAAGGTTACCTCGTAATGCGATTTCTTGGTATAGCCGTGTTACGCGCAAAACGTAATGTTTATCACAATCTAATAAAACAAAAACGGCAGAAACTTTACGCGCGTGTAAAGAAAAGATCGGTTGCGAATGAAAAAGCGGCAAAACTTAGGAAAACCCAGTCTTACCGCTTATTTCTATTTACTTAATTCTTACTTAAGCCTTACTTATCAGCCTTACTACTAGCAGCAGCTTCCTGATGTTCCAGTGCTGCCGCAACCAATCCAGCAAACAGTGGATGAGGCTTAGTTGGACGAGACTTAAACTCTGGATGAGCTTGAGTTGCTACGTAGAATGGGTGAGCTTCCTTTGGAAGCTCCACAAACTCAGTCAAATTACCATCTGGGCTTTGGCCGCTAATACGCAAGCCAGCTTCGCGCAAACGATCCTTATATGCCACGTTCACTTCGTAACGGTGACGATGACGCTCAGTAACATGCGTAGTGCCGTAAAGCTCAGCAACAATAGAACCTTCTTCAAGCATTGCAGGGTAAGAGCCAAGTCGCATTGTGTGACCCATATCTCCCTTACCAGCCACGATATCCTTCTGCTCTTCCATAGTCGCAATTACTGGATCGCCACAATCCTTCTCGAACTCAGTGGAATTAGCATCCTCAAGCCCAAGCACGTGACGAGCGTACTCAATAACCATAGATTGCAAGCCAAGGCAAAGACCAAGCGTTGGCAAACCATGCTCGCGAGCGTAACGAAGTGCGCCAATCTTACCTTCAATACCGCGAATGCCGAAGCCGCCTGGAATAACCATGCCGTCCATTTGGTCAAGAGCCGCAGCTGCACCTTCTTGAGTTTCGCACTTGTCGGCAGCAACCCAGCGCACATTCACCTTAGCCCAGTTTGCAAAACCGCCAGCTTTAATAGCCTCGGTAACAGAAAGGTAAGCATCCGGCAAATCAATATACTTTCCAACGATTGCAATGTTTAGCTCATGCTTTGGATGATGCACGCGCTCAAGCAAATCTTCCCACTCGTTCCAATCAACATCGTGGAATGGAAGCTCAAGCTCGCGAACAACGTAAGCGTCCAAGCCCTCGTTGAACAAAATCTTCGGCACATCGTAAATGCTTGGAGCGTCAACGCAGTTCACAACGCCTTCAGCATCGACATCACACATAAGCGAAATCTTGTCTTTAATAGCCTGATTAAGCGGACGATCGGAGCGCAAAACAAGCGCGTCTGGAGAAATACCAAGCTGACGCAGCATCATCACAGAATGCTGAGTTGGCTTAGTCTTCAACTCGTGCGCTGCAGCAATATAAGGTACCAAAGAAACGTGCACAAACATGCAGTTTTCAGGACCTAAATCGCGACGAACTTCGCGAGCAGCCTCCAAGAATGGCTGGGATTCAATATCGCCAACTGTGCCGCCGATTTCCGTAATAATCACGTCTACATCGTCGGAAGCTTGCGCGCGCATACGCGACTTAATCTCGCCAGTAATATGCGGAATAACTTGCACGCACTGACCCAAATATTCGCCAGCGCGCTCCTTACGAAGCACAGATTGATAAATCTGACCTGTAGTTACATTCGCTTTCTGACTTAAGAAAACATCGAGGAATCGCTCGTAATGACCAATATCGAGATCTGTTTCTGCACCATCTTCCGTAACATAGACTTCGCCATGCTGGAATGGGTTCATTGTACCCGGGTCAACATTGATATAAGGGTCGAGTTTTTGTTGTAATACATGCAATCCGCGACTGCGTAAAAGTCGACCTAAAGATGATGCTGTAAGGCCTTTTCCGAGGGACGAAACTACGCCACCTGTGACAAAAATATGCTTTGTAATATGCTCCTGAGAGTTACCATGTTGTCTTCTAACCATGGAACTCCATGGTATCTTCGAGCCTCGACGCTGGGTGTTGATTCGCAAAAAATCGAACAAAATCAAACAAGATGCGCAACAGCTTCCAAAGCGAGCTTATAGCCGTATAATCCCATGCCTGTAATAGTGCCGGTTGCAACAGGACTAATTACACTAATTTTACGAAAAGCATCGCGCGCAGCAGGATTAGAAATATGCACTTCCATGAGCGGAACTCCAGCATCCAAAACCATGTGAACAGCGTCCGCGAGCGCGTAACTGTAGTGTGTGAAAGCGGCAGGATTCATAACAACAGGCGTATGAGTATCTGCAGCTTCGTGCATCCAGTGAACCATTTGCGCTTCGTCGTCACTTTGGCGCACTTCTACTTCAAACCCAAGTTCCGCACCCCACTTTTCGCATTTCTCGCGCAAAGTTTCAAAGTTCTCACTACCGTACACGTCCGGCTGACGCACGCCTAAACGACCCAAATTCGGTCCGTTTACAACAAGCACTTTTTTTGTATGCTGATTTTCCATTTTTACCTCGCAAGATTAATTATTTTTGCTTATAAACGCGCTCAAAAGCTTCACGAACAGCTTCAATAGGCGGATTGTCTAAATGCATAGGATTAGAAATACCATCCAAAATTACGAAACGTAGCATGTTGCCGCGCGCTTTTTTGTCGCGATGCATAAGGTTAAGCACACACTCAAAAGCAGCATCCGCATCTTTGGCACACTGCCACGAAGTTGGCAATCCAAGCGAATCCAAAAGCGAACGATGATACGCAACGTCTCCCGCATCCAAATATCCTAAAATTTGCGCAAGCTCCGCCGCAAAAACCATGCCAACAGCTACAGCGTTTCCATGACGCCAACGGAAGTGCTCAATCTGCTCAATAGCGTGACCAAGCGTATGCCCGTAGTTCAAAAACTCGCGCAAACCCTGCTCTTTTAAATCGCTCGATACGTGATACGCCTTTACTTTAACTGTGCGTTCAATAAGCTCCACGAGCAGTTCATGAAGTTCGTTATTATTTTCTAAATCATCCCCATTAAATTCACGCAAAAGCCTTGCGTTATTGGCATCGCTAAGAATCTTCAAAATTTCGCCGTCGCGAATAAAACCAGATTTTGCAACCTCGCCCAAGCCTTCAATAAGAATATCGTTTGGAAGAGTTGCAAGCGTAGAAGTATCTGCTAAAACGCCAGCTGGAGTGTAAAAGCTGCCGACTAGATTCTTTCCAGCATCCGTATTAATACCAGTTTTACCGCCCGTAGACGCGTCAACCATCGCAAGAAGCGAAGTAGGGCAGTTTACATAGCGAATTCCACGCATCCAAGTTGCAGCAACAAATCCAGCGACATCCGTTGCTGCTCCTCCGCCTAAACCAACAATTGCATCCGAACGAGTAAAACCAGCTTCTGCCAGGTTAGCCCACAATCCACTTGCAACTTTAATAGTTTTTCCAGCTTCTGCATCCGGAATTAACATGTCGAAAACTTCGTAACCAGATTGGCGCAAAATAGTTCGAGCTTTGTCGCTATGACGCTGAACAGGTTGCGTGTGAACTAACGCCACTTTAACTGGCTTAGTTCCAAGCATTTGCGGCAGAAGTTGCATTGCACCGTCGCCAATTCGCACATCGTATGGTTCAATTCCTTCACCTGTTACGTGCACAATACGTTGCATAATCATGCTCCTTAATTTTTCTGCAGCCATATACGGAGTCGAACCTTTTGTTTGCATGTGGATATTCGATACCGCTCTAAAAACAGGGTCTCTCTGCTCAAATAATTCCATCCAACGCTTTTGCGCGTCTTCTCCAGAAAACATAGGACGATTATTATTCCAGCTTGCGCGCTCAATAGCCTCTTTAGCATTGGCTTGCAAATACACAACGCGACCGCCACAGCGCATATACTCACGCAAAACTTTTTGAGTTTCTTCACGCATAGGCGCACCGCCACCAAGCGAAACTATTCCTTTTGTAGAATCTTCTATAGGTGTATCTCCCAAAATTGCCTCTCGCACTATGCGAGCTTCTATTTTACGAAAAGCATCCTGGCCATATTCCTCGAAATATTGCGGTATTGACATATCAATATCGCACTCGATCATGTCATCTGTATCATAAAAAGGCAGATTCATAAGATGCGCAACTTCGCGGCCAACGCGCGTTTTTCCAGCAGCAGGCATGCCAATAATAACAGCTAGCGGAAGTTTAGTGTTGCTCATTTCATATTCTCCGGCCAGGAAGCTACGTAAGACTCCACATTTCGGCGCGTTTCTTGCAAAGAATCTCCGCCGAATTTTTCCAAAGCATACTTCGCTAAAGTAAGCCTTACCATTGCTTCTGCAACTACAGAAGCAGCTGGCACAGCAGTGAAATCGGAGCGCTGATTAATAGCTTGAGCAGCTTCACCAGTAAGCACATCCACTGTGCGCAAAGCGCGTGGAATAGACGGAATTGGCTTCATCGCAGCGCGCACGCGAATAATTTCGCCGTTCGACATTCCGCCTTCAATTCCTCCAGCTCGATTAGTAAGACGCTTAATTTTCCCGTTTTCGTCTGTTACCATTTCGTCGTGCGCGGCCGATCCGGGGCAATCTGCTTCTGCAAAACCGTCGCCAATTTCCACGCCTTTAATAGCCTGAATTCCCATAATCGCGCTCGCGAGAGCCGCATCCAAGCGACGATCCGACTCAACGTATGTGCCAACTCCTGCAGGCATGCCATAAGCAAGCACTTCCACTACTCCACCGAGCGTATCTGCATTTGCTTTTGCTTCGTCGATGCGAGCCATCATTCGCGCTTGCGCATCTTTGTCGAGAGTGCGAACTGGAGAAGCATCCAAAGCAGCAACATCATCTGGTGTTGGTAAAGCTAAACTTTTGTTAGTGTATTCGCCGCCGATGCCGATAACATGCGCAACTGTGCGCACGCCTAAAGCTTGCTGTAAAAACGCATCAGCAATAGCACCCAAAGCAACGCGCGAAGCTGTTTCCCTAGCACTCGAACGCTCTAAAACTTCGCGAGCATCATTAAAACCATACTTGCGCATACCAGTTAAATCCGCATGCCCTGGACGAGGGCGGCTCAAAGGAGCATTTCTGCCAACTTGCTCAACCTCGTGATCCAAAGGATCTGCACTCATTACTTCGGTCCACTTTGGCCACTCTGTATTCGCGATTTCTACAGCAATCGGAGAACCAAGCGTTACGCCGTGGCGAACTCCAGTTAAAAGACGCACTTTGTCTTGCTCAAACTTCATACGCGCGCCACGACCATAACCAAGGCGACGGCGAGCAAGTGCCGAAACTACATCATTGCTAGTAATGCGCACGCCAGCCGGCAAACCTTCAATCATGGCTACTAATGCTTCACCGTGCGACTCCCCTGCCGTTTGCCATCTAAGCATGCCATTTCTCCATTCTCAAGTAATTTACGCGTCTAAATACTTTACTCTACTAACTACCAAGTATTGAGCAGGTTGTTATTGACAGCAATGCTGCGAGTATTGCAGATATTGCTTCTACTGGTACGAATGGTATTGATGCGTTGATTGGCGAGCAGATTTTGCAGTAAATTTTCCATAGCAAAAGCCAAAGTAAGCCAACTGCTCCAACTAAAGCGAACCAGTAAATTAAGCAGTAAAAGCCGAATAATACCAAGGCTTGCGCAATCATTGACGCGCTCGTAACATCTCCGAAACCAATAGCATTTTTTGCGGAAATTTTTCGTATACTCCAGTAAATTGCAAAAATAATTACGCAAGAAATCCAGCCGAAAATAAGCACGCTAATATTTCTAAACAAAATAATCGAATATATGAGATTCGCAAAAGATTGAAAAATTCCTGCAATAACAACCCAAAGTCTTGGCACTACGCGACTTTTTATGTCTGTTGCGCAAACTGAAATTAAACATGTGAGCGTTGGCAGCACCGATAGTATCGTAATAATTAATTGCTTCATTAAAGCAGATTACGAAAACTTGCGAAACTGTTACAACCTCAAAACATATATGTGGTTAAAAGCTATATTTTTATTTAACAGTTTAGTTGCCTTCAGGATTGTTGCGCTTGTACTCGTCGCGGAATTTCAAAAAGTCGTCTTTGTTATCCGCAAACTTCGTTTCACCAGTTTTCAAATTCGTGGTGACGAAGTAAAGCCATGGACCATCTTGAGGCTTAATGGTTGCAAGCAACGCGCTGTCGCCAGCAATGCCAATAGGCGTAGGGGTCAAACCCTTATGAATACGTGTATTATACGGATTATTTGCATCGTCAAGCATTGCTTGCGTGAGTTTAATAGGTTTTACTCCTGCGCCGTAACCAACAGTAGAATCCATTCCTAACGACATATCTTTTGCCAAACGGTTCAGTATTACGCGAATAACTTTGCCATAATATTCGCGATTATTCACTTCAGCTTCGGCAATAGACGCCATAATTAAGGCTTTTTCTCTATCTTTACCTTTAGGAATTCCAAGAGAATCAAGTTTTTCAATACGCTTTTTTACCATTGCGGAAAGAATAGCATCCGCACTTTTCATAGCTTTTACGTTATAAACTCCAGGCTCTAGCCAGCCTTCAACACTACCGTTTGCTTCAGCAGGCAGAATTCCTGCAGCACCATCAGCTAACGCAGCCTTGAATTTATCTAAACTTATTCCAGATAATGTTGAAGCTTTTTGCAAAACGTCTGCTGCGTGATCCCCTGCACGAACTTCAAGGAATCCGCCTGCTTTTGTTTGATCTGAAAGAATATCAACTACATCAATAGCAGCCATATGTTTTTTCAGTGAGTAAACGCCAGGATACAAAATTTTATTATTTGCAGAAACAGCTGAAGTGAATGCAGCTTGCGATTTAACAACATTTGCCTTAACTAATTTGTTGGCAACGCTAATAGCACCCTCGCCGGTGTCAATAGTAAACTCAACCGTTCCAAAGCCTGGACCTGGCCAGTCTGCAACCGACTCGCTATTTTGAGATAATTTCCACGCGCGAACCGCACTGTATCCAAAATATCCAACAACAGCTAATACGAATACGAGCAGAATAGATAAAACGACTTTTGCTCTACGCCTGCGTTTTTTTGCTTCAAGACGAGCTTTAGCACGTTTTCTGGAGCTAACAGTCGAAGACTTGTATTTAGAAGAATTAGATGATTCTGACGACAGCTCGCCATCATGCTCAGTCCACTTTGCATGTTTGTCAAAAAATTCATCAAAATTGTCAGACACGCTATTCTCCTCTTCGCTATTTCTGCTTTTACTCGATTTTCAAAACTACTCTGCATTATTTGCGTCAAGCGCAGACTGCAAAATCAACACTGCCGACTGCTGATCTACCATTGGACGATGCTTTTTAGTAGAAAGATCCGCTTGCAAAAGCTGACGATGAGCACTTACTGTTGTCAGACGCTCATCTTTCCAAACTACTTCTGGCATATAATCCAACGTCCAATCTTTTTCGTCATGCAATATTTGCATGCGTTTTATTAGATTCTTCCCCCAGCGCAGAGCTTTTTTAGCAGATTTTCCTTCAGTGCCATCGAGTTGCAAAGGCAAGCCTATAACAACTTTTTCTACATTGTTATCTTCAATAACTTCAAGCACTTCATCTATAGCATGGAAGGAATCTCCAAACACTTGCACATTACCAATAGGATGTGCAAAGGTGAGACCAGGGTCGGAAAGTGCAAGTCCGACCCTTGCGTCACCTAAATCAATACCTAACCACACCATATTTCGTGTTGCTTTTGGTATAGATTCGTAAATTTTTAAGCTGTAAAACACGCACTAGGCGAGCTTAGCTACTTCTGATTTCGCAGCTTCGAGAGCTTCATCAAGCTTAGAAGCATCTGTACCACCGCCCTGAGCGAAGTCTGGCTTGCCGCCACCGCCGCCACCAAGCACCTTGGAAGCAGTACGAACCAAGTCGCCAGCCTTAGCGCCAAGACCGCGAGCAGCTTCGTTTGTAGCTACTGCAATCATTGGTCGATCGTCTTCATTAACACCAGCAAGTGCAACAACCACTGGAGCATCTTCACCTAAACGAGCACGAATATCTAGGACTGTCTTGCGCAAAGCATCGAATGAGCCAAAGTTGCCAACATTCTTAAGAGCCAACTTAACTTTTTCGTTACTATTCTTTGCTTCATCAACTAATGTTGGTACAGCTTCATTTAATTGAGCTTCGTAAACAGAAGCAAGCTTACGATCAGAATCCTTCATCTTGTTAAGCAAAGATTCCAAACGTTCAGCTAACTCGTCTGGGCGAGCATTAACCATGTCTGCTAATTGCGCAACCAAAGTGTGCTCGCGGGCGCCATACTCGTACGCTGCCTCGCCGCAAAGAGCGTCAATACGGCGAACGCCAGAGCCAATAGAAGACTCGGAAAGAATTGTAACCATACCAATCTTTCCGGTGCTCTTAGCGTGAGTGCCACCGCAAAGCTCGCGGCTCCAACCGTCGCCGATTTCAACCACGCGCACAACATCGCCGTACTTTTCGCCGAACAAGTGCATTGCTCCAAGCTTAAAAGCATCGTCGATTGGCATTTCCTTAGGAACAACCTGCAAATCGTCGCGAATACGCTCGTTTACGCGAGCTTCAACGCGAGAAAGCGCATCCTTATCAACAGCCTTTGGCCACTGGAAGTCGAAGCGCAAGCGGTCTGGATCAACCACGGAACCGCGCTGAGTTGCCTGAGGACCAAGCTCTTCTCGCAAAGCCTTGTGAAGAGTATGAGTAGCGGTGTGAGAACGTGCCAAAGCAGCCCTGCGAACCTGGTCAATATTCGTGTTTACAGGAGCGCCAACGTTAAGCGTTCCTTCAGTCAAACGGCAGCTGTGAACAATCAAATCCTTGATTGGACGCTGAACGTCGTCAACTTCCAAAATTGCGCCGTCGTCGGAAATAATCTCACCCTGGTCAGCAATCTGACCGCCGCGCTCAGCGTAGAATGGCGTGCGGTCGAGAATAATCTCAACGTTTGCAGGAGCGCTAACGCTTTTAACAGAGCCCTTACCTGCTTCAACAATTGCCAAAACGTTAGAACGGCTGGAGAAGTCAGTGTAGCCAAGGAAGTCAATTGGCTTTTCAAGAGCCTTCTTAATATCGTCGTAAACGCTAACGTCCACGTTGTGGCGCTTCTTCAAAGCATCAGCGCGAGCGCGACCTTTCTGCTCGCTCATAAGCTCGCGGAACTTAGCTTCGTCGACCTTGACACCCTGCTCAGCTGCCATCTCAAGAGTAAGCTCAATTGGGAAGCCGTAAGTATCGTGCAAAGTAAACGCGTCTGCGCCGCCAACTATAGGGTCGTCACTTTTCTCTTTCTTAGCTTTTTCAACAGCAAAATCGAGAATAGTCGTGCCCTTTTCAAGAGTGCGACGGAAAGCATCCTCTTCACCGTAAGCAGCTTCGCTAACCTCGTGGAAAGTATCGTTAAGCTCCGGATAGCTTGGCTCCATAGCAGACTTAGAAACTGGGAACAAGGTTGGCAAAACTGGATCTTGCACGCCAAGCATACGCATTGCGCGAACAGTTCTGCGAAGAAGACGGCGAAGCACGTATCCGCGGCCAACATTGCTTGGACGCACGCCATCGCTCATAATCATCAAAGCGGAACGCACGTGATCTGCTACAACGCGGAAACGAACATCCGCATCAGCGTTGCTGCCATACTTTACGCCACTAAGCTTTTCTGCCGCTTCAATAACTGGGTAAACTTCATCGGTTTCGTAAATGTTTTCCTTGCCTTGCATAAGGTAAGCCAAACGCTCCAAACCAGCGCCTGTATCAATATTCTTTTGATCGAGTTCGCCAGCAATATGCAAATCAGTCTTAGATTTGACGTTATCTACCTGGTAATTTTCAAAAACCAAATCCCAAATCTCAATAAAACGAGATTCGTCGGCAGCAGGACCGCCGTCACGACCATATTTAGGACCGCGATCCACGTAGATTTCAGAGCATGGGCCGCCAGGACCAGGGCCGCCGGTAGTCCAGAAGTTATCTTCCATACCGAAAACTTGCATATGCTCTGGGTCGAAGCCTTCGTTCTTCCAAATTGCGCGGGCTTCATCGTCGTCAGTATAAGTAGTAACCCAAAGCTTTTCTGGGTCGAAACCGTAGCCGCCCTTATCTTGAGGAGTTGTCAAAAGCTCCCAAGCGTAGTGAATAGCTTCCTCTTTAAAATAATCGCCAAACGAGAAGTTACCAACCATCTGGAAGAAGGTGCCGTGACGAGTAGTCTTACCAACTTCGTCAATATCTAGAGTGCGAACGCACTTCTGATTCGAAGCCATACGACGCGAAGGAGGCGTCTGCTCACCAAGCAAGTAAGGAATAAACGGCACCATGCCGGCAATAGTAAACAATGTTGTTGGGTTCGGCGAAATAAGAGAAGCCGAAGGAACAACCATATGACCATTCTTAGCAAAATAGTCAAGATAACGCTTTGCAATTTCTGCTGTGCGCATACGTACGAACTCCTTGTGTAATTTTTAGCAAGACCCACGCAAACTGTCACAAATAACCGTCACAAACAAAAGCCACATGCAACGCTCACACGAAATCGTGCCGCATGACGCACGACGCAATCATGCAAACATTCAATATAGTACTTCAATACTTAACTTAACTAAACTTAGCAAAGTAACGAAATTATGAAAAACTCGTTTTTTATTTAAAATTCCCTATTTCTACGATTAGCATAACGAGAATTAAGCTCAGCTTCATGCTCTTTACGGCTAGTATTGAAATCTTTAAACAATCCCATTACTGTGCGCAATGTGATATTTTTCGGTTCCTTATCAAATATAAAACGACTAGCAGAAGACGGCATTTTTGCTTTAACATATGCACGAGCCTTCGTAACTGTAAGAACACCAATTACAATGCCAACAAACATCCAAAATAAACGCTTGAACATTACTCCCCCCTGCTTGCATTCTTAGTTGCATTCTTATCAGAGGATTCTTTTGAAGCGTTACTATTGGCACTATTCTTGTCTGTTGGCACAGTCGGCTTATTGAAGAAAGAAGAAACAGTATCTTTTAGAGCGTAACCGGCAGCTGCAATTTTTACGAGCGGTTTTCCAAGGAAAGCACCATACAAATCAGTAAGAGCACCAATATTCGTAACAGTTGTGCGCGTAGCTCCTGAAACAGCGTTTACATCGTCAAGAGTCTTATTAACTTGCTTAATCGTCGTCACAGACTCGTCAATTGCAGGCATCGCATGCTCACCCGACTCTTTGACAGTTTTCGCAATCTGATCGAACAACTTGCCCAATCTAATTAGCGGATAAATCAAAAAACCCGAAAGCACAGTAAACGCAATCGCGGCAATAAGAGCAGCTATGTCTCCAACGCTCATCGTAACCTCTTTCTGTACCATTTTTGCTTAAGACTTCACCGCGCTGAAAGCTAATACAATAGCAAATCAGACTACAGTTAAAACCATTCGCAATGACTTAAGACTAACGAACGGTAACGACGCATATAACAAAGTTAAAAAGTAGAATCTACTCGTTGTAGCCTTGGATAGTAATAGCGTTATCAATAGGTTTAGTAGTGTCAAAATCGAGCCTAGTTACGCTTCCGTTTGCCGGGCGCTCGCTTAAATCGTAACCTGCAGGCGCAAAACGGTGCATAAGACTTAGCAAAGTGTTGCCATGCGAAATTTGCAAAACATTATCTCCATCGTTAAGCAAAGAATTTGAAGCGATTAACGCAAAACCGTCTTCTACGCGAGTCCAATATTCGATATCTGACTCGGCATCGTGGAAAGGATCCGCTTCTTTAAGCATGTCACGAGTGGCTGCAAGCCCAAATTTTTCAACGATTTCGTTATAAGTGTGAGCTCCGTGAGGTGCTCCTGCAGCCCACCAAGCCATTTGCATATCTTGACCTTCAAAATAGCCGTAACATTGCTCGCGAAAATGCATGTCGCTTACAAGCGTCGGGCGCACGTTACCGGCAGATTCATTTGCATCGAGAATACGTTGTGCTGTGATTTGCGCACGAGTAGTATCCGAACAATAAGCTGCAGCAAAAGCAATATTTTCTAGCTTTTTTGCGGCCGTGTCCGCATCTTTCAAACCTTTTTCAGTAAGTGGAGAATTTGACCAGCCTTGCAGTCGATTATAGCGATTAAATAGCGTCTGACCGTGACGCACTAAATAAAGATGCAGCAACATAACTCCATTATTGCACTACGCGGTACATAACTGTCGAAAACACCAAACAAACCGATGAAATCGACAAAAACGCATTGACCCCTGCCACGCGAATGCGCAACAGGGGTCAAGCGGTATGTCCTTAAGAATTAAATCGGCGAATTAACGAGCGTAGTATTCGACGACGTACTGAATGTTGACTTCAACTGGAATCTGATCGACTTCCGGCTTACGAGTCAAAGTAGCCTTCAAAGAGGCAAGATTCACATCGAGGTAACCAGGAACTGCTGGCAAAACGTCGCGATGAACGCCTTCTGCAGCCATCTGGAATGGAACCATGGTCTGGCTCTTGGCACGAACCTGAATGGTCTGACCTGGCTTCACACGGTAAGATGGGCGATCGACAAGATTGCCATCAACCAAAATATGACGATGTACAACAAACTGACGAGCCTGGGCGGTGGTGCGAGCAAAGCCTGCACGCAAAACCAAAGCATCAAGACGAGTTTCCAAATCGGTGAGCATTGCGTCACCGGTCTGGCCTGCAGTGTGCGTACCCTTCTCGTAAGCAGCACGAAGCTGCTTCTCGGAGATGCCGTACTGAGCGCGAAGACGCTGCTTCTCGCGAAGACGTACTGCGTAATCGGACTCGGTGCGACGACGAGTGCGACCGTGCTCACCTGGAGCATATGGACGCTTCTCGAAGATACGCTGAGCCTTTGGGGTTAAAGCGATGCCGAGGGCGCGAGAAAGACGCACCTGACGGCGAGAACGCTGAATATTAGTCATAACTAATCCTTTAATTCTGTCGTTATCTGAACGGAACGTGAGCCAAAATTTTAAGCATTCGTTAAAATACTTAAAAATTACTCACGCTGAGCCGGCCTCTCCAGTGCTTCTTCGTGCTAACACACGAACGCGTAAGTATTAAAACGTTGAAATAACGCCATAACTACCGCGCGCCGACCCACTGATGGGCTAAGGCTCCAGATGATGCTTACACAAAATAGGCATCGTTTCTGATTCTACACACCCGTAAGAATAAATTAGCGAAGGGAGCCAGCATCCATTGTGTATTTGCGATCCGCACATCGAGCAGCCTCAACATCGTGAGTTACCATGAGCACTGCCACACCATTTTTTGCAGCCTCGCGCAACATTTTCACAACTATGCGAGTATGCTCTACATCCAAATCGCCAGTAGGCTCGTCAAGAATAAGAAGCTTTGGATTGTTTATTAGCGCGCGCACAATCATTACGCGACGCATTTCACCACCCGAAAGCTCATTTGGGTAGCACCACAGTAAATCTTCAATATGCAATTGCTTGCAAAGTTCTAACGCGCGAGTCTCGTTTAAATCTTCGCTTACTTCAGACTTACTTACTTCAGCCTTACTTACTTCAGCCTTACTTATTCCAGACTTACTTACTTCACAAGCACTAGCTGCAATTTGCACAGGTAAAAGTATGTTGTCATGCACAGTAAGATTTTGTAAAAGCGTCTGCGATTGCGTCACAAAACCTATATCACATGCGCGCAAACGAGACATTTTTGCATCACTAAAAGTGCGTTCAGAAATCTCTTCGCCGCAAACTTTTACACTTCCATGCGTTGGCTTCAATAACCCAGCAATCAAATTTAGTAAAGTAGATTTTCCATTACCTGACTTTCCAACGATTGCCACAAAATCGCCGCTATTTAGCGCAAAACTCACGTTATTTACTGCAAAAAATTTGTGTTTTCTGCGCATAAATTCGCGAGTTACACGAGTAAGCTCAACAACAGGTAAAATATCAAACTCATTACTTGGCAGTTTTTGACTCTTATCTTCCATACTTACTCACCTGACCTAAGTGTCAAATACGTTTCGCGCATAGCAATGCGCAATGTGGTAAGCGCTGAAGCTACAACAACTGCAACAAGCGCAAGTAGCACAGACGCTAACATAAGCACTGCTACTGGTAGCGCAGTCACTTCCAAATACGGAAGCTGCAATTGTTCAGAAATAAGAGAACTGTAAGGGAACAATATAAGACTTGCAGACGCAACACCCAATACTCCACCAACTAAGCCAAGTATCGCAGATTCCCTAACGACAACGCCTAAAAGCATATTTCTTGTTGTGCCAAGTATGCGAAGAGAAGCAAACTCTTTTTTGCGCTCGTTTACAGATGTTGAAAACACTGCAACTAAAACTAGCAATCCAACTAGCCAGCACGCAGCAATTATAAAAGTCAACGTGCGAGTAAAAACACCAAGATTAGCTTGCGTAGTTGCTGTAATTCCGCCCGGAAAAACTATGCCAATGCTTGAAAGACCAGTTGTTTTGCGAATATTTTTTGCAACTTCTTGCGCGCTGTAACCCTTTTGTACTTTTACAAGTACTGCAGAAACTGCTTTTTTAGCATATTCCTTTGGAATAGCAGTGTGCCCTACTTTCGTTGAATACTCAACTACTTGCGGCACACTTTCGCGTCGCACAAACACTGAATTATCAATGCTTGTGCCGGTTTTTGCAAGCTGTGCAGCTACAGGCCATTGGTGTCCAAAAAGACGAACAGTATTCATATAAGACACGATTACATTTGCGCCAGCAATCATCTCGCCTTTTTGTAACTTCTGCTTATGTTGAGAATAAATCCAAGGACCTATAACAAAATCAGAATCGGGATCAAAACCAATAATTTGCAATTTTTCAGCGCAACATCCTGCAGAAAGCGAAGAAATATACGTTTGTACACTCGCCTTTTGCACACCCGGAGAGCGTCTTACTAAATTCTCAATATCGTTAGTGAAATAAAAAGTGCTTGAACCACTGTTTGTAAGCAACGCTTCTGCTTTAGTGTGCGTACCTTGAGGGATAACCATAATATCAGCTCCCATGCGTTCTCGCATACTGTTCAAACCGCGTTCAAGATTCATAGAAATCAGCGAGCCGCCGAAAAATATTGCAGACAAGCACGCAGATACAACAATAAGTGCAGCAGTGCGCAATGGCTTGCGTCTAAGATTTTCCAGCGGCAATCGCTTTAGCGTAATAGTGCGCATAATTTTGCTTTATTAAGCTTTTCGAACTATTTGAACTATTAATCTTCTTTATTATCCAAATACACGGAAGCAGCCGCGAACACCAATGCGAGCACAGACAGAACAATCAGCGTTGGGCGCATAACTGATGCACAATGCATCATTGGGCTCTTGCACACGCCAATAAGGAATGTTGTAACAGCAATCATAAGTAAAGCGTTCACAACTACAGCAATATTTAAACCAATGCGAACATTTTCTTTAACAAATAACGCAATAATTCCAAGTACTGCAATAACTAAGCCGATTCCAACAGCTGCACGACCTGTGTAGTAGCATGCCATAGGTTGCATCATCATATGCATTTTGTGCATGCCTCCGGTTGAGCATGGCTTTGCAAACGTCAATGGTGCAATGGCAATAAGCAAGCCGAAAATAATTGCAGGAATTGATGCGAATAATTTGTTTTTCATAATTTATACCTCATTAAATGTATGTTTTTATTTTTTAGTGTCACATTTTCGTTAATGCAACACGCTTCTCAGCGCTCACACCAGCAAACGCCACGTCCTTGTTAAAAATTTATCTTACATTAAAGTGCATAAATAAAAGATTTTACAATTTTTCGATTGGTGCAACTCTAAGCATTAGTCGCTTTACTCCATCGGAGCCGAAATCGACTGTAATAATTGAGTTTCTGCCCTTATCTTGCGTTGCTAACACGGTTCCTAAGCCGTAAGTATCGTGAGTAATTTTGTCGCCAACTTGGAAGTCTTGAATATTTAGATGATTGTCTTTATTCATAACTGCAGAAGTTGAACCAACTTTTGTTGCGCTTGTTGAAGTCGCAGTTTTTGCAGTAACTTTGCGCGTTTTTACTGCACTTGACTTAGACCAATTCGATTTAGAATAAGACGAGCCGTAAGAAGAACCGTAAGACGAGCCGTAAGACTTGCTATAAGACTTTTCGTAAGAGGAGCTGTAAGAACTCGAGCCATACGATTTATTTCTTCCGTAAGACTTAGAGCCATGCGATTTTTCAGAACCGTAAATGCTTCCACCATAAGTTGTTTTTTCACTAAACGCATCGCTATAATCGTCATCCCAGCCGCCAAAATCACTATCAAAATCGCTATCGAAATCATCGCCACGCCTAGACGAAGCGCCCCAACGCTCAACATCAGACTCTCTGCGCTTCCAATCAATCAAATTATCTGGAATCTCATCCAAAAACTGGCTTGGAAGCATATCTTGAGCCTGCCCCCATTGCGCACGAACAGCAGCACGAGTAACATACAAACGCTGCTTAGCTCGAGTAATACCAACATAAGCAAGACGACGCTCCTCGCAAAGCTCGCCATCGTCTTCCAAAGCGCGAGAATGCGGAAAAGTTCCCTGCTCCATGCCAGTTAGGAACACAACCGGATACTCCAAGCCCTTAGCCGTGTGAAGCGTCATCAACGTAACTTTACCAGTGTCCTCATTTTCATCCGGCAATTGATCCGAATCAGCCACAAGCGCTGTCGTTTCAAGGAATCCAGCAACACTAGCATCCGGCGTATTCTGCTCATACTCAGCTGCAACCGACTGCAATTGCGACAAATTATCCACGCGAGCGGCATCTTGAGGATCTTCAGAACGTTGCAAATCCTCCAGCAAACCACTGTCGTTCAGTATGCTGTCAATAACTTTAGAAGGTTTCGAGTCATCGTTTTGCATACAAGTAATTAAATTGTGCATAAGCTCGCGGAACTCTTTAAGCTTGGTTGCAGTGCGAGTTGGCATGCCTTCGATTGACTCCAAATGCTCCAAAGCTTGCCAGAAGCTAACTCCTTGTGTTTGAGCGTAAAGCGTTAGCAAAGCCTCCGCACGCGCTCCAAGCCCACGCTTAGGCACATTCAAAATTCGGCGCATATTCACATCGTCATCTGGGTTTGCCATAGATTGCAAGTATGCGAGCGCATCTTTTACTTCGCGACGCTCGTAAAACTTCGTGCCGCCAACAAGTTGATACGGAAGACCTGCTTTAACGAGCGCATCTTCCAGCGAACGAGACTGTGCATTAGCGCGATACATAATCGCCATATCCGAATAAGCAACGCCCTCTTCACCTGCTAATCGCGCTATTTCTTGCGCAACCCAAGCTGCTTCCTGTTGAGCACTGTCTGCTGCATAACCAGTAATTGGAGTGCCCTTACCTAATGCCGTCCACAATTTTTTAGGCTTTCGTCCTTGATTATGCGAAATAACTGCATTTGCAGCATCCAAAATAGTTTGCGTAGAGCGATAATTTTGCTCAAGCATAATAGTTGTAGCGTTTGGGAAATCTTTTTCAAAGTCTTGAATATTGCGAATATCTGCTCCGCGGAAAGCGTAAATCGACTGGTCGGAGTCGCCTACAACTGTGATTGATGCAGGAGTGTTATTTTGCTGAGATGGATTTGCACTATTTTGCTTTACATCCACTCCAGCAAGCTCGCGAATAAGCTCGTATTGAGCGTGATTCGTATCCTGATACTCGTCTATAAGAATATAGCGGAACTTACGTCGGTAATATTGCGCAGCTTCTGGTACTTCGCGCATGAGTTGCACAGTTCGCATAATTAAATCGTCAAAATCAACCGCATTTGCTTGAGATAAACGATGCTGATATTCCGCATAAATAGTTGCGTAGACAGCTTCAGAATTGCCAGCGTGCGCAATTTGTTGACCTGCAACACCAGGCTTGTAATCGTTAGCATACATGTCTAGTTGCTCACGCCAAGTGATTAAACTATTTTTGCAATCCGAAATCTTGCCCAAAATGCTGCGTGGCGTAAAACGCTTAATATCAACGTTAAGCTCTGTTGCAATAATTTTTACTAATCGCTCGCAATCGGAAGTATCGTAAATAGAAAAGCCTGATTTTAAGCCAATATACTGTCCTGATCTGCGAAGTATTTTCACACATGCAGAGTGGAACGTCGAAACCCACATAGTATTTGCTTCGCTACCAATAAGTTTGCTTAAACGTTCACGCATTTCGGCAGCTGCTTTGTTTGTAAAAGTGATGGCAAGAATTTGGCTTGGCCAGGCACCTTTTTGGCTTAATATCCAAGCTATTCTTCGCGTAAGAACTCGCGTTTTGCCGCTTCCAGCTCCTGCTCCAATAAGCAGTGCCGGTCCGTCGTATTGGACTGCTTGAGATTGTTGCGGATTTAAGCCGTCGAGTAGTTTTTGCGCGTCAACTGCAACTCTAGAATGTGCGGAATTTTGAGAATATTCTTGAGATTCTTGAGGAAGCAGTTCTTGTTGGGCAAGAGCTTCTTGTTGGGAAGGCACTGATTCTTGAGGAGGCACTGATTCTTGATCAGACGCATATTCTTGCTGCGTAAAATCAGGCTCTTTAGCATAAGCGTCAGCATACTCGTCGTAACTGTAGTTGGCATAATCATTCACATCCGCAACATTCTCGTAAAAACTATCGTCAGAATCGAACGAATCAACTGGATTCCCCAACAAATCACTTACATATCCGTAATCGCTATCTTTTGCACTCATATTTGCATTCATACTTGCGCCCATACTTACGCTCATACTTGTACTCCATTAATTCCGCCAATTACCTACGTTTTAGCTTCAGCAATAAAACGCCCCCACGTTTTAATTGCGCACGTATTTAATCAGGTTTACCACATGCTGCAGTCGTTTTTACTCGTATTGTGTCACGAACTTGGGTATGCTTGAGCGTACTGCAATGTAATTGTTCGTAAGAAGGGGCGCATCGTGCAAGAACTGGAAGAACGCATTCTCCAAGATGGTATCGTAAAACCAGGCAATGTATTAAAAGTAGACGCTTTTTTGAACCACCAGTGCGATGTGAATTTATTTGATCATATGGGAGCCGCTTGGGCTGAGCATTTCCGCGACGCAAATATTACTAAGATTCTTACAATTGAGGCTTCTGGTATTGGAATCGCATGTGTTGCAGCACGCCATTTTGGTGGAGTTCCTGTGGTTTTTGCAAAGAAAGCTCAGTCGATTAATCTCGATGGCGACCAATACGTATCTACGGTATTTTCTTTTACAAAGCAGCGCGAGTTTCCGGTGATTGTGTCACGTAAGTATTTAAGTGCGGAAGATCGCGTGCTTATTTTGGATGATTTTTTGGCGAACGGCAAAGCTTTGCAAGGATTAATCGACATTTGCAATCATGCTGGAGCTAGCGTTGCAGGCATTGGAATCGCTATCGAAAAGGGCTTCCAAGGTGGTGGAGATGCGCTTCGTGAAGCCGGATATGACTTGGATTCGCTGGCAATTGTTGATGCGATGGATCCTGTTGACGGCTCGATTTCGTTCCGTAAGTAGCGCTCCGACCTGCTTTCGCGCTTAGAGCGTAGCGCGCGAAAGTAACTCGGAGCGGAAACTCGCTAAAGTTGGAAGTCCAGTGGACTTCCAACGCGAGTTTCGTAGCGAGCTTATTCCTCACGGCTATTGGTAGCCGTTCGGCTGATTTGGCATGTGAAGCACACCGTGCTTCACAATTGAGCCAAATCACGCTTTGAAGGAGCTTGAAATCCCAATGATTTCAAGCTCGGTCAAAGCGCTGCGCGAGCGTCCTTCGCTCAGTGCGAAAAATCTCAAATCTCTACCACACTGGTATTCGTGCAACTAAAGTCACGAAATTAAGCTGCGGTTTGGTGTGTGATATGTATGCCCGGTGTGGTGTGTGCAGCAGCATTAATGATAGCGTTCGCTAATCAACAAGTAATCACTTTTCACAAAAACATAAACTCACTGAAGTAAGTCTAATTGTGAAGGAAACGAGAAAAATTTTTCGCAAATGGTAATTTTGTCGAAAAATACGATAAAGTAGTCCGGTTGGTATACTTCAACACGTATTGCAACAAACAATTGATTAGGTGGCTAAACATATGACTGAAGTGGTGATTGCAAGCGCTGTACGTACGCCTATTGGCAAATTCGGCGGCAGCTTATCTTCGCTTTCCTCAGTTGATTTAGGAACAATCGCAGCAAAAGCAGCAATAGAACGCGCTGGAATTAGCTCACACGACGTGGATCAAGCTATTTTTGGAAACGTATTACAAGCAGGCAGCGGACAAAACGTTGCTCGCCAAATTGCGTTAAAAGCAGGATTAGATACTTCTAGCTGCGCAATGACAATTAACGAAGTATGCGGATCCGGCTTAAAAGCAGTGCGCTTAGCACAATCCGCAATCGTTATGGGAGATGCGCAAGTTGTTGTTGCAGGCGGCACTGAAAGCATGAGCAACGTACCGTTTTACGCAACTAATTCGCGATTTAGCGGACACAAATACGGGAATTTTGCGCTTATTGACGGTTTGCAACGAGACGGTTTAAACGATGCTTTTACTGGCGACGCAATGGGCGTTACTGCAGAAAATGTTGCAGCAAAATTTGGTATCACTCGCGAAGCACAAGATATTTTTGCACTTAAATCTCACCAAAAAGCTGTTGCCGCTATTAAAAGAGGCGATTTTGCTTCTGAAATTGTGCCAGTAACGCTTGCAAACGGAACTGTTATAACTCGCGACGAGCATCCTCGCGAAGATACGTCTTTAGAGCAGTTGTCGAAATTGCGCACGCTTTTTAAAGCGTCGGAAGAAACTGCGGACGCAACTTGCGAAGTTGGCGAGAACGAAGTTTGCAAGCACGAATCGACTGTAACTGCAGGAAACGCAAGCGGAATTAACGACGGAGCTGCAGCTCTAGTGCTTATGAGCAAAGATTACGCGCAAGCGTACGGAATTGAATATCTTGCGCAAATTGTGGGATTCGCAGAAGGCGGAATCGACCCAGATTTAATGGGATACGCTCCAAAACATGTGATGGAACGCATGCTAAATGCGACCGGTAGCAACGTTGACAACATTGATTTATTCGAAATAAACGAAGCGTTTGCAGCGCAAAGCATTGCCGTTGCGGAGCAACTTCATATTGACGAGTCAAAACTAAACGTACGCGGTGGAGCAATTGCACTCGGACATCCGCTTGGCGCTAGCGGAGCGAGGATTTTGACGACGCTTATATACGCTTTGCGAGATAGCAATAAGTTAAATGGAGTTGCTGCGCTGTGCGTCGGCGGCGGAATCGGCGTTTCTATGCAAATTAGAATGCGAAACAATCAAGTCAGAATGTAAAACAATAAAGTCAGAATGCAAAGCGATCAGAAGCATTCGTAGTCTACAAATCATGAGGTTATTTCGATGGCTGCTTTTCGTGAATTAAGCGTGGAAAATCGCATAAAAACCTTGCAAAATGAGGGCGCAATTAACGATACTGAGGCAGCATTTTTGCTTAAACAGTTTGCGGAAAGTTCCGATACTACAATTTCTGCAGACGTTGCAAATCATATGATTGAGCATCAAATTGGAAAGTATACGCTGCCGGTTGGCGTTGTGCGTGGGCTGATTGTGAACGGCGAAGTGTGTGACGTGCTGGTTGCAACTGAGGAGCCATCCGTGATTGCAGCTGCGTGCAATGGGGCGCGAATTGCTGCAGCGACTGACGTTGGATACGGAATTATTGCGCGCTCCCCACAATACGTGACTACAGCACAAATAGCTTTTGAGGACGCAGACGGAAGCGTGGCGGCGCGCTTGAGCAGAATCGTTGAAGATAAAGAAAAGGTTGCAGAACTGTTGCGCATTGCAAACGCGTCACACCCATCAATAAGTAAAAGGGGTGGCGGCGCGCGAAAATGCCGCGCTTCAGCTTTGCACGGCTTCGCAAAGCTCGAGATTGACGTAGACACATGCGACGCAATGGGCGCAAACACAGTGAACACTATGGGCGAAGCCGTCAAAGCCCAGCTGGAAAGCTGGCTCGGCGTGCAGGCGCTAGTTGCAATACTCACGAACACCAGCCGCGTTGCCAGCACAGCAGAAGTGCATATACCGGTTGAAGCACTAGCATCCAGGCGGCTGGAAGACTCTGAACGAGAGCGCGAGGGAAAGTGCCTTGCGCGCCGAATCGCGGCATTGAGCGCGCTTGCCGCCAGCGACCCTGCACGCGCCGCCACGCACAACAAAGGAATCCTAAACGGAATCGCAGGAGCCGCGCTCGCGTCCGGGAATGATACGCGAGCGCTAGAATCGGCAGCACACGCGTGGGCGGCGCGCTCCGGTCGCTACCTACCACTGTCAAAGTGGAACACCGAAACTTTAAACGGAAAAACCATACTCCACGGCAGTATTGAAATTCCGCTACAGATCGGCATTGTCGGCGGCTCAATCTCATCGCTTCCAATGGCAAAACTCGCGATCAAAATCGGCAAATACAAAAACGCAAACGACTTTAGAAATACGCTTGCCGCGCTCGGTTTGGTGCAAAATCTTGCGGCTCTTCGCGCACTAGCAGGCCCTGGAATTCAAGCAGGTCACATGGCATTGCAGTCTTCAAACCTGGCAATTGCAGCAGGTGCCAAAGGTGCGGAAATCGCAGAAATCACGCATAATATTTTGCAATTTAGCCCTGCAGAAAGAACTACAGAAAAAGTTACGCAATTACTTCAAAAGTTACGAGAATCAAGTAAAAATTAAGAAAATTTAGGGGTTTTAGGACAAATGAGCACACAAAATATCAAAATATCAGCAACCGCAGCAGCCAACACAACCACAACCTCCGCAACCACTCCCCTTGCCGTCGGCATTGACCGCATCTCCTTCGCAACGCCGCACTATTACCTAAACCTCGAAGAATTGGCGGAACACCGCGGAATCGACCCTAACAAATTCACAATCGGAATCGGTCAAAGCGAACAATCCGTGCCACCAAATCACCAAGACATCGTCACTCTCGCTGCGCAAGCCGCACTCCCACTGCTACCATACATCGATAGCAATCGCCTCAAAATGCTCATCGTCGGCACAGAAAGCGGAGTCGACGCAAGTAAATCCAGCGCGCTATACGTTCAAAATCTGCTAAAACTCACGCCGTGGGTGCGCTCTATTGAAGTAAAAGAGGCTTGCTACGGCGGAACGGCAGCTTTGATGATGGCATGCGATTATGTGCGCGCGCACGCAGAAAAAAATCCGCAAGTGCTTGTTATTGCAGCCGATATTGCGCGCTACGGGCTTGCTACCCCTGGCGAAGTTACGCAAGGCGCTGGGGCTGTGGCAATGCTTGTGAGCGCGAATCCGCACGTGCTTAAAATTAACGACGACAGCGTTGTAAAATCCGCGGATATTCAGGACTTTTGGCGACCTGTTTACCAAGACACCGCTCTTGCTCGCGGCAAGTTTTCAACCGAGCAATACATACAATTTTTCTGCGAAGTTTGGCAAAAGTATTGCGCGCAAAACGATTGCAATTTCAACGATTTCGCCGGATTGTGCTTCCATTTGCCATATACGAAAATGGGTTTGAAAGCACTTAAGGCTGCGATGGATTCTTGCGCAAATTCTTGCTCTGATTCTTGCGATAATAGCAACCTAAGCGAGTCGTCGCGCAATCGCTTACTTTCGCGCTACGAAACCAGCACGAAGTACAGCCGTCGTGTAGGCAACATCTATACGGGTTCCCTGTATTTGGGATTGCTGTCTTTACTTGAGTTAGACGAATTTACTTGCGAAAATAGTGATCTTACTGCACTTAAAAGCGGCGATAAGATTGGACTATTTTCTTATGGTTCCGGCGCTGTTGGTGAATTTTTCAGCGGCACGATTGCGCCAGGATTTAGAGATGCGCTGTTTGCGCGCGAGCATGCGGATATGCTTGATTCGCGCGTGCATTTAAGCGTTGCTGATTACGAGGAGATGTTTGAAAGCGTTGCGCCTTACGCTCCGGAAGATTTCGAAAGCAGCACGTCTTGCCGCGAAGGTGCAAGCTTCTTCCTGGATGACATCACATCGCAAGAGCGTCACTACTCCGCGCGCTAAAATCTAGCGAGCGCACGTTTCGATCGGATTCTCGCTCGCAAACGACCCTTCCTTTACACGACTGCAAACTTTCCGCCACCTTCACGCCCTTTCCCGTCAATCGAGACGAAGACAGACCGAGCTTTCACTAAAAGTGCAGCGCACTTTCAGTGAAAGCTCGGCAGAATAAAAAAGCTTCAAGCGCGAAATGCAGCAACACAAACCTGACACACTGCGTTAAACACACTAGCCCACACTTTCTGCGTCTTTATTGACACAGAAAGACCTCGCTTGCGTTGGAAGCACACTGTGCTTCCAACCCTGAGCAAGCTCAGCGAATTAAAAAAGCCTAAAGCAATTTCACATGCTTTAGGCTTAGTTAATTCGCGGATGAGGCGAGATTCGAACTCGCGGTAGGTTTCCCTACAACGGTTTTCAAGACCGTCTCCTTAGACCGCTCGGACACCCATCCATTTGCGCATGAAAGCAATCAAATTGCCGTTTTCAACGCACAAGTGGTAAGCATATCATCACGTATAGAACACAACACACAACACCCAGATTCAAAAAGCTTATCAACTAAAAAATAAAGCCCAGGCAATTTCCCGGGCTTTGTAGCTAATTAAACGGTTTTTTGAAACAAACGCCGTGTTTGTGCACGAGTAAACTCACGCTTCCCACTTAGTTGGCTCAATGACTTCCTTGCCACCCATATAAGCCTGCATTGCCTTTGGAATATCAATCGAACCATCTTCATGCTGATGATTTTCCAAAATAGCCACAAGCCAGCGAGTAGTAGCCAAAGTGCCGTTAAGCGTACTAACTGAGCGAGTTCCGCCATCTTCCATACGTTCGCGCACATTCAATCGGCGAGCCTGATACTCAGTGCAGTTAGAAGTAGAAGTAAGCTCACGGTAACGTCCTTGCGTTGGAACCCAAGCTTCACAATCAAACTTACGAGCGGCAGAAGAACCAAGGTCACCTGCAGCAGTATCAATAATGCGGTAAGGCACTTCCACCTTAGCAAGCATTTCCTGCTCCATACCGAGCAACTTTTGATGCTCAGCGCGAGAATCTTCCTGCTTGCAATAAACGAACATCTCAACCTTATCGAACTGATGCACACGAATAATACCAGAAGTATCCTTTCCAGCAGCACCAGCTTCACGACGGTAGCAGCTCGACCAACCGCAATAACGCAAAGCACCATTGCTTAAGTCAAGAATCTCATCCTCATGCATGCCAGCCAAAGCAACCTCGGAAGTACCGACCAAATACTGATCATCTGGTTCGCGCAAACGGTAAATCTCGTCCGCATGAGAATTCAAGAAGCCAGTTCCGCGCATTACTTCTGGGCGAACAAGCGTTGGCGTAATCGCAAGCGTAAAACCGTGCTCTTCGGCTTGATCAACAGCCATAGTAAGCATTGCGATTTGCAAGCGAGCCACAGCACCGCGCAAGAAGTAGAAGCGAGAGCCTGCAACCTTCACGCCACGACGCATATCAATTCCAGCAACACCAGTTCCAAGAGTCAAATGATCCTTTGGCTCAAAACCTTCAGCTGCAAAATCGCGAGGCGTACCAACCTTCTTAACTACAACATAGTCGTCTTCTCCGCCTTCTGGAGCTTCATCTTCAACGATGTTAGAAAGCTTCCACATTGCCGTAGTGTAGTCGGCAGTAGCTTTTTCGGATTCAGCTTTGTATTCCGCAACTTTCGAAGCTAATTCTTTAGTTTCGGCAATAAGCGCAGCCTTTTCCTCCGCGCTAGCTGTTGCAACCTTCTTACCAATAGCTTTTTGCTCGGCGCGAGCTTCTTCAAAAGCCTTAAGAGCGGTTCGGCGCAAATCATCGCTGCGCAATACTTCATCGACGAGCTCAACGGATTCACCGCGCTTGCGCTGCGATTCCTTAACTACGTCGGCATGTTCACGAATAAATTGGATATCAAGCATGACTCCTAGCCTAGTGCCGCAAGACGACAGATAAGCGCACTATCGGCAACTTTATGCAAGGCGGCACGTACAATAAAGCAAATACGCAAAATATCGAGGGGGTAATATGGCAGCAATACATGCTACTACAGAAAATTTTGAGAAGATTGCTTCGACAAATGAAATAGTTGTTGTTGATTTTTGGGCAACATGGTGCGGTCCATGCAGATCTTTTGGTCCTATTTTTGAGAAGGTCAGTGAAAAATATCCCGAAATTCCTTTCGTAAAAGTTGATATTGACAAAAGCAACGAGATTGCTGCAGCTGCTCAAATCCAAGCTGTTCCAACAGTAATGGTTATTAAGCGCGGCGAAGTTATTTATAGACAAGCTGGAGCATTACTAGCTTCTGATTTGGAAGATTTGGTTGAACAAGCTAAATCTTACGAATCTGATGATTCTGAATCCTGATTTATAGACTATGCCATGAGATATAATACGTGAGGTTTTGCATATACGTTTTGCACATACACTTTAACGCATGTTTCTCATGTTTTATTAGTCTACGTTGCGAGCGTTTGCAAGTATCAATAGAGTAATTGCAGAAATAAGGAGGGTTATGACCAGTCACCGTAAGCATACTGTTACGCTTGGTTCACTCAGTTTACGACAGTGGGCTAGAGTTAGCGCGGTTATTTTGGGCTTCGTTGCTTTGGTGATACTTGGTTTTGCCTCGCGAGATTTTTACGCTTCGTCTAAAGGTCACGCTGTTCAGGTTACTTCTTATTCAGCAACCGATTCTTCGCAAGTTTCTCGTAGTGCTAGCCGTAGTATGTTGCATAATGGCGCGACTTCATATATTAACGTTGTTATAAATGGTCATCATCGTACTGTTTTGGGCACTAATTTCACTGATGTAAAATCCGTTCTTGATGCTGGAGATATCACTCTTGAGCCACACGATGTTGTTACTCCATCTCTTACAACTAAAGTCAGCGAATCAACTGTTATTACGATTAATCGCGCAGGCGCAAAATTAGAAAATTCCGACGACCCAATCGCGTTTAACGTCGTCAAAAAGGAAACTGCTGCACTTCCAAAAGGTACTGAGAAGGTGCAAAGTGAAGGCGCTAACGGCGTAATGGAAACAGCAAAAATAGTTACTCGAGCTAAGGGAAAAATAGTTTCCTCTAATATTTTTGCTTCTTATGTTAAAAAAGCTCCAAAAGATAAGGTTATTCTTGTTGGAACTGGCGGCTCTTCTGCCGGAATTGGCTTAACTGCTTCTATCGGTACGACTGTTCCTGCTGGCGAGATGCAACAATGGGCTCACGACTGGCTTATCTCTAACGGTTATAGTGAAGCTGATTTTACTGCAACAGTATTTATTATTTCTCATGAGTCCGGTTGGCGCGTAAACGCAATGAATCCTTCTGGGGCCTACGGTTTACCTCAAGCTTTGCCAGGCGGAAAAATGGCTTCTGCTGGCGCTGATTGGGCAACTAACTATCAAACGCAGCTCCGCTGGTTCTGGAATTATTGCAATGGTCGTTATGGCTCCATTCAAGGCGCTTACAATCATTGGCTTTCCTACCACAGCTACTGATTAGAATCAGTCTAAATATCATTGTTTTGCGCAAAATAAATTTTTAAATAACTTTTGTTTTGCGTAAATTAAGTTTTGCAATTTTTGTTGTAATAGATAAGAGAATAGACTTAAGTCGATTGACTTTTGCCACCTATGCTTAAAAATACGCTTAAGAAAAACTATGTTTAAGAACAAAAAAGGATGTTTTATTTTGACGCACTCAACATGGCTGTCTCATAAAAGCCAAAATCTCAGTCATGCACTAACAGGCGAAGAAGCATACAATAACAATCGTCTTACACGTCCTGCTTTAATTTCTCTCGCTATTCTTACGTTTATTACATTTATCGGCAATTTCGCACAATTACAACTTACTGCAGCATTGCCAACAATAGTTCAAGAATTTGGTATAAGCGTCACAACTGGTCAGTGGCTTACTTCTATTTTCCAGCTGATTATGGCAATTATGGTTCCACTTACAGCATTTTTAACAAGACGCTTTTCTACTCGCCAAATTGTTATTACTTCCATGTCGCTTTTTACTTTTGGATCTGTACTTGCATGGCTTAGTAACGACTTTATGATGGCACTTGTTGGTCGAACTCTTGAAGCTATTGGCACTGGCGTAATGTGGCCTGTTTTACAAATTACCGTATTCTCCGTCTACCCTGTTACTCGCAGAGGTATGGCAATGGGAAGCGTTGGCATGGCTATGAGTATTGCTCCAGCAATCGGTCCTACTATTGGCGGTTTGCAAACTGATATTAATGGATGGCGTTCTATTTTCTGCTCTCTTACTATTATCGGAGCAATATCCGTCGTTTTGGCAGTATTTTTCTTGCATAATTTTGGAGAACACGATCTTAACGCGCATGCTGATTTCTTCTCGGTTGGCCTTTCGGTTATTGGCTTCGGCGGGCTCATGTTTGGATTCACTAATATTGAAGGATGCGGAATTTCACACCCATTATCTTGGGCTCCTATGATTATTGGCGCTTTTGGAATTGCTTGGTTTGTTACAAGGCAGTTGCGAGCGCAAAAACGCGGTCACACTCCTCTTCTTGGTCTTAATGTGCTTAAAAACCGCTACTTTATGGTAGGTACTATTTGCGCTTGCCTTACATTTTTTGCTTTCAGCTCAATTATGGTACTTATTCCGCTTTATATTCAGTCTGATCGTGGTTTTTCAGCAACTATGAGCGGCTTAATTCTGCTTCCTGGAGCGTTCGGCATGGCTATTTCGCAGTATTTTGGTGGTCGTATGCTAGATCGCTTTGGAGTGCGCCCAGTTGCTATGGCAGGCTCTATTATTCTGTTTTTTGGCACTGTAATGATGAGTCTTATTGACATGGATACGTGGATTTGGTGGATTTCCATTTGGCAGTTTACTCGCCAAATTGGCATGGGATTCTTGCTTATGCCAATAACTACGTGGTCGCTTAATTGTTTGCATAAGGAAGAACTTGGCGATGGTTCGGCTGTAACTAATACTATGCGTCAGCTTTGGGGAGCTATTGGAGCACCTGTTTTAGTAGTTACAATGACAGTATTGACAACTCTTCACCATTCTGGCACAGGTCACGCTGCCGATGTTGCTGCTAGTATTTTCGGAGTTCAATGGACTTTGCGCATTAGTGCTATTATTACAGGAATTATGGCTCTTATCGTTATTTTTGGAGTCAAGGGCGAAGGCACGGGTTCTGCTCACAATCTTGCGCGTAGAGCTATTGATCGCATGCGCGTGTTGCATATTCCTCATTCAGCAGAGCATCACGACGTAATGCACGATCACACTCATAATCATTACTAAACGCTTATTAAACGCTTACTAAGTCGCTTTACGAATACCAAACTGAGAAATCCTTACTTTGGCAATTTTTGTGCAGAACAGTTATGCAATACGCTTTCCATACTCTGCTTTTCTTCGCGAGTTACAGTTAAACCATATTTATACTTAACAGCTATTTGCCTAGCAACATATTCGCACCTGAAGGTTTTGTTTGAAGGAAGCCAGTAAGCTGCGGACGCGGAACCTTTTTCTTGATTAGCAGCTCCTTCAACCGCGAGTAGGTTCATCATATCGTTGCCAAATTTTAATCGTTTTGCACGATTCCATTTCCACGCTCCAGATTCCCACGCATTTTGTAATGCAACAACATGATCTATTTGAACTAATGCACTGGTTTTTCGCCCACGCACGAAGTGAATATCTTTGCCAGTATACGGATCATGCAACAAGCCGAAACGCACTTGGCAGGATCCTGCGTACTTGTATTTCACATTTTGTAAATCACGCGCTAAAACGTCTTCCCTAACGTCACATCCGTTACCGTCATCGTCAGTAGTACGATATCCAAATACTTGACGCTCGTACCCGTAATGATAAGGCTTAGATATACGCAATTTTTCCAATGCTTGCGCAGCTTCTCCGCTTGCTTCATATTCTCCTGTAATCTTCCCAACGCTACTGTTTATTTTAGGAAGCAACAAGCCAATAACAATCCCACATAAAACAGCAAACAGCAGCATCCAGAACAGCGCAAGAAACTGCCTCTTGTTACAACGATTACGCATGCTCAGTCCCCCAACTCAACTTATGCATATTCAATGTTTTTTAAATTAAAGTTAGTTACTGCTCTTAACTCTCATAACAGACGGTATTCTTTGTAAAACAACATCTACAACTTGCTGAATCATAATTACCAGCAAAACCATTGCCATAACAGCATAAACCGTACTCCATGCTGGAATATTAGCTGGCACCGGATGAATGGTGTGAGAAACTACTAGTGCGGCTACAGAAATGCTAATTAACGATATAGCAAGAACAAGTGCCGACATGCCTCCACTTTTACGAGCCAGACGCATTCTTTGTTGAGAAACTTTATGCATTGAAGTAACCATTCGATTAACGCAATGCTCACCTTGCCTAAATGCAAGTACTTCATCGATACCAAGCTCAATATCACTTACTTCATTCTCAACTTCATGCTGTTCAATGCGCACTTTATTTGCAATATGCTTGGAGCGTATAAGTAAGTATCGAGGAACAATAAACATAATAAACACGCACGAAACAATAGCTACATAAGACAAATTCGCATCGAAATAGTACAAAACAACCATAAGAGGTACAACTGCAAATATCATTCCAACATTCATGCTGATATGAGCTTTATGCCAATGTTCGTGATGCATATCTACACCTGCAAATGTTGTAACAAGAGTTAATGCACGAACTGCCATACAAGCAACAGCAACAAGCACGCACTGTTGCATTACAAAACCAAATATTGGACGTCCTGCAACAGCAAACATTGCTGAAACAATAGCAACAGGAATACATACTGCAGAAACAAGATTGAGAGCAGTACTAAACATTGATATAAAAGCAAAAATAGCACGTTTGAACTTTGAGATTGTTCTCACTTCATAAGTGTAAGCAATACTTGCAATAGAAGAAATATGCTTGTTTTTATTAGAATCTTGCTGAGCTTGCTCAACATTATGCGAGTTTTGCGAGTTTTGAGATTCGTTTAATTGATTTAGTTGCGTAATATTTTTAGAACTATCATTAGCAACATGACGATACGATTCTACAGTTGCTATTTCGTCCGTTGAGCTAATGCCATCATCATTTGGCATTAATACTATTACATTTGCATAACGCGCTATGCGACGCAATATTTTAACAATTTCTTCAGCCTCATGATTGCTAATATCACATTGGGAATAATCAAAAACGTACACTTTAGTGTGTCTTAAAATTGCTCTAGCAAGAATAACGCGACGCTTTAAATCTTCAGAATTATAGGATGCTTCAGGATTATTAAAAAGTCTATCTATTGGCATATCTAGACCGTCGTAATCGGCATAAACAACACCATCTATTCGCACAGCTCGCAATGCATCCCACATCGCAGTAGTCGTAGCTGTTGGAGCAGCCAAAAGTAAGTTTTCTCGCAATGTTGTGGAAAATAGATGACTTCGCTCGCTAACTATAGTAACAATATCTGCTAAAGCTGCAGAACTTGCATCGTTCAACGACAAGTAAGATGCACTATCGTTTGCGTCAAATACTTCAGAAACTACAAATGGAGAAACGTCGTCTTCATGAATATCATAACGGTCGCTATAAGAAAGCAATATGTCAGCAGATTTATTAAAACCTGTTCCAGAAAGTATTTTCTCACGCATAACATGATGATATTTACTTGGAATAACTTGCAATTCACCAGATTTTGCAATTATCGATAAACGCTGAGCTTCATTAGTATTCGCATTATTTTCCGAAATATTGCATCGCATACGCAAAGCAATATTGGTTGAGCCATCAGGCAAAGATAATGTTGAACCATCGTCACTAAATGCTATTGGAGCAGGAGAATCAGTAACCATTTGCAACAATGCTTCAACATGATTCAAACCATGAACAGCATGTTTAACTACATGCATATTCTTACCAACAATTCTCAGTGGCTGGACGCTTAACATTAACAAAGGCATTGTTAACAGAGCTGCAGCAAGACCTACACCTTTAACGGAAGATAACCAAACAGTTGCAACAATTGCGAGTCCAGCAATAACATAGGCAAATAATGCACTTACACAACGCCACGATACTGGGCTTAGTGCCAACGAGAATATAAGAGAAGCAACATTAAACAATGCAGCTAATGTGCAAATCCCAGCTATAGCAGGGTTAACTGTAAATAGTGCTGCAGAAACGACTACAGGAACAGGAATAGATGCAATAATTTGTGGAACTAAAGAAGCAACAAAACTTTGTATTGCAAAAATATCTTCATTTACGCGCAAAGAAGTAATGTCATGAGAATCTTCAACATCCACAGAGCGTAGAGATAATATTGCGCGCAACATTTTAGGGCGCAAACGCATAGCTATTCGCGACTCAATTTCTGCACAAACAGTACACGACCAGTAAAAAACTGCATATTTCAGCAAAATAATAGCAGCTAAAACAATAATGTAAGACGTAAATTCAACAGAACTCATTAAAGAAGTTCCAGTAGAACGAACAGGTCTTAATACTGGAGACAACATCCCAACGCAAACGTAGACAAAAGCTATGTTTACAAGATAAGAAATCGCAAGACACGCCGACCTTAAAACAACTAGATGCTTAATTCCTGGCACGAACGCAAAGCAGCGATTTATCATCTCCTGATCCTTTTCTTTATTCCATATTTATTCAAAAACCACACACTCCCAACAGATGTTAAGATTACGCTTCACACACACCATCAACACGCCGACAGCCGCGTAATTATGCTGATTTTAAGCCATTTTGCCAGATATTAGCATTAAGAAAATAAAGTTGTTTCACAACTGTTTCACGCAATATTTAAA
>NZ_LWSR01000169.1:0-767 GCF_001660745.1 Gardnerella sp. 26-12 | reverse complement strand
AGAGACAGGTTTGCGTTTATTCAAGTTAATTTATTTACTTATTCTTCAATGTTGTTTTACTTGTGCAAAACAAGTCGAATTGGAGCGTAAAGCACTTCAACAACAACTGCATTAAATACTGCAGTTCCCAAAATAATTGGCAACATAACCATTACCATATTTGGAGAGTGAAGAATAAAGAAAGCTGCAATAAGAGCAAAAATGCAACCGGAAATTACTGTAGTAATGAAAGTAGCAATAAATGGGAATACGCTTACTTTACGAGCTGCATCCTTTGGGAACACGCGAATATAACCAATTAATATTGCAGTCATAATGATTGCAGCTGGAATATCACAAGCATACTCAAGGAACGGAATCGAAGTATTAAATTGAATTAACGTTGCAGCCAAAGCACCAATAATAGCACCCTGGTAAATCTTCGGTCTAACAAGCAAAATCGACAAGCAGAATGAAGCAATAACGAACTCAGGCTGAATATTTCCAATAGAAAGAGACTTTGCAACAGTAAAGTCAAGAATGCATCCTGCAGCAAAAAGCACTGCAACTAACACCAGTGAAGTAATATCTAATGCGTGATTCTTAACTTTCACATTTTGCATCATTGCAGCTGCAGCATCTGTAGTTGCGTTTGCACCATTGTTGTAAGCTTCCTTAACGGTTTCGTTAATTTCTTGAGCCATGATTTCTCTCCTTGTTTAAGCTTCATATTATTTGAATACAAAGCTATCGAATATTTTGTTGTTATTTGTGATTTGTGATTTGGT
>NZ_LWSR01000168.1:0-839 GCF_001660745.1 Gardnerella sp. 26-12 | reverse complement strand
CATAGTAAGTATAAATAAAAAATAAGCCCCGTTCGATTGCAATCATTGCTGAGCAATCGAACGGGGCTTATTTATTGCAACTTTTGCCGATACTAGTTTTAATTCTTTTTGCTAGAAGTAAAGCGCCCACTGCAAATAGCATAACGCCCCGAGCAACCATAGCAATAATAGATGGCACTAATTCTGGCACTAAGCTCATTGTGCATTTTCTTGAGAATCCTGATCGTTTTGTTTCTTTTTAGCAAATTGAGGATGAGCATACTCTGGCCCAATATATGAAGTATCAGGCAATGGTAGCTCGGTAGTAGGCTTAGTATGTTGTGGTTGCGCATACTGAGGTTGCGCATACGGCTGACCATATTGAATTTGTTGTGGTTGCGCATGCCAGTTGACATTTCTTTGATTTTCATATTTTGCATAGAGCTGATTCCGGCAATATCCATAATCTCCGATACGCGACTTTTTGGAATTTTACAATATTTTGTAACGAATGTGAGCTTTTTATAGCACTAGTATTTCTATAATTAGCTTTTAAATCTAATACTTTGCCGACTGTTTTTATTGGGGAATTAAGCTTTTTGTATGGGACGCCGTCGAATAATACTTCACCTTCATTGGCTTTTATGAGTCCCAATGCGCAATATAGCGCAGTTGATTTTTCGGAACCGTTAGGTCTAACAAATCCCGTAACTTTGCTATCTTCTGCTACAAAAGAAATATTATTGAGTACTTGCTGTTTTTATAGTACTTGCATATATTTTGTATCTCTAACATAACTAAATCCTACTGCGAAAAATGTAATAGAAACCCTATTTGTGTAAAAAATTAAGGACTTTATC
>NZ_LWSR01000167.1:0-954 GCF_001660745.1 Gardnerella sp. 26-12 | reverse complement strand
AGATGTGTATAAGAGACAGGACTAAAGATACTCGCTTAATTGCATTTATCAATAATTGTTTATTAATAATTGCGTGAATAGGATATTCATCTACGAATAGTCGATCTACAGAAGGGAATTCTCCATCAATTATTTGTGAAGTACTTGTACGACCGGAATTTTCAAAACCTAAAAGTGACTTATCTTCCTCATTAAAATGGATAATAACATTTTGATGATCGTCGAGAGAATGAGCAATATCTCTTAGTAATGACCCACGAGTAAGAGTGGTCGAATGAATGTCATTATGTTCTGGTGTCCACTTAAAAGTAGATCTAGATAGACGGAATCTATCAGTAGAAGTCATAGTAACGGTGTCATCTTCAAATTGGATCCTAATTCCAGTTAGAACCGGTCTATTTTCTTCTCTAGATGTAGAAACAGATGCTTGATTTACAGCTTGAATAAATGTTGGTGCATCAACCTGACCTAATTTATGAGGCAGTTCAGGCAAGTCAGGATACTCTCCAAGAGGCATAAGTTGTAGAGTAAATGTTGATTTTCCGGAAGTAATAGTCAAAGTATTATTTTCAGATTTTAGATAAGTTTTTTCTGCAGGAAGAGACTTAGTAATATCTGCCATCAATTTGCCTAGAATAAGTATGCTTCCCTCTTCGTCAACACCAGCTTCAATGTGATGGCAGCTAGAAATTTGATAGTTGAATGCAGAAAGCTGCAATGTGCCATTTGCTGCTTCAATTTTTAAGCCTGCAAGAATAGGGTTTGCAGGGCGTGAGTCAATTACGCGTGTAGTCCAAGCTACAGCATCAGCAAATGATGCAGAGTTGACTTCTACTTTCATGCTTCCTCTTTTCTGTAAAGTCTGCATTTATTCTACAGTATGAGGGTGTCTACAAAAAATATTTTTCAATGTTTGCATTGCTTTTGCAATTGTTATTTTTCTTATTAACTAAG
>NZ_LWSR01000166.1:0-976 GCF_001660745.1 Gardnerella sp. 26-12 | reverse complement strand
GATTCTTTGTTTGCTGTTTTGCAAAAGTAATATGAAAAGTTTTTTATACTCTTATAAATGGGAGTTTTCAATAAAAGTTGTCTTTTGTCTGGTCCTCATCGAATTTTTTTCGCCTATAATCCGAGTTGTGTGCACGGATCATTAATAGTTGGTGTTTTACTCTAGAGGTTTTTATTTTGCAAAGACATAGGCTATGACAAACTTAGCTATTCCTGTATTGTTTGAAGAGGATCCCTAACGTTGTTGAGTGGTGAAGTTATTTGTAGATATGTTTTAAAAGCTATCATTTTAGTATGAGGAATGTTTATGATGCTGTGTATTCAATAGCCTAGGTGAGTTGCATGTATCAAAAACTAACATGAAGATATATATCTTATGCATAGAACTACATGTACCCTATAGTGGACAAAATATGCATGTTGATGGATAGGCACTTTTATATTTGTGATTATTAAATTGTCCTAAGTAACTAGGAATAGGTGAAGTTCTTCCTAATCTCTATTGACTACATTATTTTATTTGGATACCTCAAAGGAGACGAACATGAAAGATGTACTTGTTGAGATTACAGATGCTGAATTAGATGAAATTCTCGGTGCTGGAGATGGAGTCATGCATACATTGACTCATGAATGCCATATGAACACTTGGCAATTCTTGTTAACCTGCTGTTAAGACCATAAAGAAGTTAGGAAGGATTTCACCTAAAATGGTTACTGATGAAACCAATGAGCTATATCAGTTTAATGGTGTATTCGAAAAAGTTAGAAGTGCTGATATTCGTCTTATAGATACTTCTAATCTGGAGCTGGAGCATGTGCTTGGGCCAACGATAGTACTGTTCCTAGCGAACTATAAAGCCAAGAATGGGAAACCGTCTTTTGCTGATTTCATCAGTCGTTTAGAGCATGATGATACTTTCTTTTCAGAATTCATGCATTTAGCAAGGCATAGGCTCTGTCTCTTATACACATCT
>NZ_LWSR01000165.1:0-986 GCF_001660745.1 Gardnerella sp. 26-12 | reverse complement strand
ATATTTGAAAAATTTGAATCTAAATTAAGTGCAGTGTTTAGCAAACTTAAATGAGGTATAGTATGCAAGTTGAAACGAAAAAGAATTTTTCTTCATGTAATCGTCCGTTAAGCGATGCATTTCGTTTAGCACTGCTTGATTTAGATGGTGTTGTATATCGTGGTGGAAATGCTGTTGAATATGCGTCTGATTCCATTTTGTTTGCGCAAAAAAATGGAATGGCAATTGAATACACAACTAATAATTCTTCGCGTTTCCAATCTGTTGTTGCAAAACAACTGGAAAGTTTTGGCTTAAAAGTAGAACCATGGCAGATTATAACGTCTTCTGTTGTTGCAGCAAGGATGGTAGCTCGCAATGTTGAGAAAGGATCCAAAGTTCTTGTTCTCGGCGCTGAACATTTGCGTCAAGAAGTGCAACGCGTAGGATTACAACTCGTAGATTCGTGCGAAGATAATCCTAAAGCTGTTATTCAAGGCTGGTATCCTCAAATGACTTGGCAAGAAATGGCGGAAGTTTCTTTCGCTGTTGAGCATGGTGCAAAATATTTCGTTACTAACCGCGACTTAACTATTCCAAGAGAGCATGGTATTGCTCCTGGATGCGGTTCCATGATTCAAGCTGTTATTAATGCTACGGGTGTAGAGCCTATTTCGTCTGCTGGAAAACCAGAATCTGCAATGTATGATGAAGCAAGGTTTTTGGTTGCTGCTAATGCTAAGCATGATGATTCTGAATGTGAAGAATACACTGAAAAAGACGAGTATGGGAATCCTGTAATTAGTATTGAACATTCATTAGCAGTTGGAGATCGTTTAGATACTGATATTGAGGCTGGAACAAGAGGAGGCTATGCTTCTCTACTTGTTCTTACTGGAGTTACAGATCCTCGCATGCTTATGCTTGCGCCAAAACATTTGCGTCCAAGTTTTGTTTCTAAAGACTTGCGAGGATTAAACGAATCTCATAACGCTCCTGGACGCGTT
>NZ_LWSR01000164.1:0-1006 GCF_001660745.1 Gardnerella sp. 26-12 | reverse complement strand
GTTATTTTATTTTTGACTTATCTATTCTGCTTGAGCTTTACTCAAAATTGTATCTGCAGAATGCTGCAACTTTTGCAACTCTTCTTGAGTCAAATCAAGCTGGCATTGCTTAACAATTCCTTCTCTACCAACAATTGCTGGGTATGAAAGATAAGAATGGTATTCTTCGCGATAGTTTGAAACAGGCATTTGCTCTTTAGAATCCGAAAGAACTGCATCCACTAAACGAACTGCAGCAGCAGCAATACCGTAGTTTGTGTACTTCTTTCCGTAGAACACAGTAAAACCGCCTTCACGAGTTTCCTCATCAATAGCGTCTAAATTCATGTTCTTTTCTTTAATAAGCTCTGTTATAGGCTGCTCAAAGACTTTAACAGTAGACCACGCAACGAATTGCGAATCACCGTGCTCTCCTAAGCTATATCCCTTAACAGCCTTTGGATGCACGCCAAAGAACTTGCCTACTGCACGATGCAAGCGCGCAGAATCAAGCAAAGTGCCAGTTCCAATAATCTTTTCGTAAGGAAGACCAGTAGCTTCCTTGTAAAGCTGGCAAATAGCGTCGCAAGGATTTGTTATGTCGATTAAAACACCGTGGAATCCAGAAGCCTTAATCTTTGCACCAACTTCTGCAACTTCCTTACGATTATACTTAAGCTCTGCAAAACGATCTGGATGAGGAACGTCTAAAAGCTTTATGTGACCCAAGGCGCTTACGATTACCTCTACGTCTTTTAATGCTTCATAATCATTAACCGTAATATTAACGTTAAAAGGCACATTATCCATTGAATCTTCAAAATCCAATGCGTCGGCATTCACCTTTGCCTCGTTTGGATCATAAAGGTACAAATCATCAGCGTGACCGCCAACAACAAGTTGATGCGCTACTGCTGCACCAACGTTTCCCATGCCTATAACTGCGACTTTTCTCATATGAAACATCTCCTTCCGTTTTTAGTTTTCCATAAAAAATAGCACTATTTTGATGAGAATAAAAGTAATG
>NZ_LWSR01000163.1:819-1020 GCF_001660745.1 Gardnerella sp. 26-12 | reverse complement strand
AATCTAATTTATATATATAGTGCGCAAGTGTATCAAAATTGTTGCGTTAAGGAAACAGTTTTGATACTTGCGCGTATTACGTATGATAAATCTAGCTAAACAATAACAACAAGCTAACCTTTTTCTTTTTAGATAAACGCACTTTTGTGATTGCACCAGAGTATGCGGGAAAGACAAAATGCTTACGGAGCTTAAACACAC
>NZ_LWSR01000163.1:0-545 GCF_001660745.1 Gardnerella sp. 26-12 | reverse complement strand
GGATCACCCCCGCGTATGCGGGAAAGACTCAAATTATTTGATACAATACTACTCCACTGTTGGATCACCCCCGCGTATGCGGGAAAGACGCAAATGTCTTTATAGTCTGAGCACATAATTTGGGATCACCCCCGCGTATGCGGGAAAGACGCAAATGTCTTTATAGTCTGAGCACATAATTTGGGATCACCCCCGCGTATGCGGGAAAGACTATTTGATATAATGCTACTCCATTGCTGGGTGGGGATCACCCCCGCGTATGCGGGAAAGACGAAGCTGCCTGCCTTCGTTTCTCCTCTGCATGAGGATCACCCCCGCGTATGCGGGAAAGACTGATTTCCGGAGCAAGCAAAGGCAAAGCAAAAAGGATCACCCCCGCGTATGCGGGAAAGACAAGAGTCTTAAGATGTCGTTTGATGCTATAAATGGATCACCCCCGCGTATGCGGGAAAGACTTTTATGTTTCTGAAGAAAAATCTGTGGATAGTTTTAAGAAAAAATGGGTTAAAGTGTGGAGTGATTTTATGAAAAATTCTTAGAAGAAT
>NZ_LWSR01000162.1:0-1024 GCF_001660745.1 Gardnerella sp. 26-12 | reverse complement strand
TTGCATATATTATTTAATCAAAACTTGCGTGTTTATAGTAGTGCTACTAAATACAGTTAGTTTTCAAATAATGCAGTAGACAAGTATCTATCTCCTGAATCTGGAAGTATTGCAACTATGGTTTTGCCTGCATTTTCTTCTCTTTTTGCTTCTTGGATTGCTGTCCAAACCGCAGCTCCGGAAGAAATGCCTACGAGAACGCCTTCTTTTTTGCTTATAAGCCTGCCGCTTTCAATTGCGTTTTCATTTGTTACATGAACAATACGATCGTAAATGTTTTGGTTGAGCACATCTGGCACGAATCCTGCACCGATTCCTTGAATCTTGTGCGCTCCTGGCTTGCCGCCTGCGAGCACAGGGGAGTCGGCTGGTTCTACTGCAATTACTTCAAGCTGCGGATTTTGCTCTTTTAAATATGTTCCTGTACCAGTAATTGTGCCGCCTGTTCCAACGCCAGCGATAAGCATATCCACGTTTTCGTCAGTGTCTTGCCAAATTTCTGGGCCGGTTGTGTTGTAGTGCGCGTGCACATTTGCTTGATTGGTAAACTGTCCTGGAGTCCACGCGTTTGGCGTGTTTTCAACGATTTCCTTCGCTTTGGTAATTGCGCCTTTCATTCCTTCTGCAGCAGGTGTGAGCACGAGTTCTGCCCCGTATGCTTTCATAAGTTTTCGGCGTTCAATAGACATGCTTTCTGGCATCACAATAATGCTTTTGTATCCTTTTGTTTGTGCAATCATTGCAAGACCAATGCCAGTGTTTCCAGAAGTTGGCTCAACAATTACTGAGCCTGGCTTAATTGTGCCTGTGGTTTCTGCTTCTTCAATCATCTGCTTTGCGATGCGGTCTTTTACGGAACCTGCTGGGTTGAAGTATTCGAGTTTTACGAGGATTTTTGCTGCTAGATTGTACTCTTTTTCAATGTGAGCAAGCTCCAGAAGCGGAGTGTGACCTACGAGTTCTTGCACGGACTTGTAGATGTTAGACATAATATTTCCCCTTACTTGTTTGTCTTGTTTAATTT
>NZ_LWSR01000161.1:0-1067 GCF_001660745.1 Gardnerella sp. 26-12 | reverse complement strand
AATAACACCTAAACCAACATACTGTATAAAACACAAAATTTGTAAGTAATAAGAAGATGACTTTTACCTACTTACAACAGTATTAAATATGTATATGATTGCAACATCTATGTTCATATCAGATTTAAGCGTTTTCTTCTATCATTTTGAGTGATGTGCCATCTTCTGTTTTCCAATCAACTTTACCATTGGTAGTCATACCTAAAACAAATGAAGCTGCATATGAAGGACTCTTAAACAGATAATTCCTAGTCAACACACCATCTTTTATCTCATTATTTTGCTTACAACGCTCTCTAAGTTCTTTGATTACATCTGGTATAGATCCAGAATCCGTCTCTTCTATCTGACTACCAGCCAAAACAACAAAACCTTCATTAGTTCTTTTGCAATACGCTTCAATATTTCTTTGAGACCTCTTGATTTTCCTAGAAAGACCTAAGATTAATTCATCATCATGCTCTTCAACTACAGATTCCGGTGTTTTCACTAACGGCACAAAAATCCTATATCCTAATACGCCAAGCATTATCTTAAACTGCTCAACGTAAATCTCTAATTCAGCTTCCTTTTCTTCAGTTACATTACCAGGATTAGGATCATTTCCATTTTGAACCTTATAACGATTTGTATCGATTGCTAAATTAGTAAACTTATTTTCAAGATAGCTTATTTCAGTTGGACCCCAAGAATTACCGCTAGTTGTAAACATAACAGCTTCATTAAAATAAAAGTCATCTTTCAAATGTTCAGCGACTCTGAACAAAACACCTTCGCCATTCTTCCTAATACCAGCCTGTCCAATATAAACCGCATCTTCATCAAAATTGTTCTTACCGAATAAAAAATAAACACCACTCTGTTTTAACTGTTCCCTATCTTTGCATTTATCTAAATAAATTCTAGGAATTTTATATGCTAAACCGCTCCAGCCAGGCATCGTGCATTTAATCCTGCCCGTAACATCGCCATCCATCAAAAATATATTTAAATTCTTGCTGCTATTCATAATCTATCTCACCATCTACAGATTTATGCTTATTATACTCTGTCTCTTATACACATCT
>NZ_LWSR01000160.1:0-1089 GCF_001660745.1 Gardnerella sp. 26-12 | reverse complement strand
TCGGAGATGTGTATAAGAGACAGTTATTATCGCTTGCTATACTGTTGCGTTCTTTCTTTTTTTCTTCTTTCTGAGCGTGCTTTTCAAAGCTTTTTGCGCTACGTGAATTAGCAATATCATTCATATCGTCAGAATGCTCTGCAATAAAAGATGACCAATCATCATCAAAATTTCTATTGTTTTGTTTTTGATTATTCTTTAATGATTCTGACGTTAACTCGTCATCACGGCGAGGGTCGTTGGTATTCTTAGAAGAAGTCATGAACTATACTGTAGCAAGTCTTCCTGATTCTATGCTTAAAATGTTCGAAATTGGACTTGCAAGAAAGGATATGGTATGTTGTACTGGTTCTTCGTGAAGGGACTCGGGGGTATTGCCTGCATGAGGATTCATCCATCAGCGCAAGGTGTTAAAAATGTACCTAAAAAGGGTGGAGCTATTATTGCTGCAAATCATCTTGCTGTTATTGATGACGCGCTTCTGCCATTGACTTGTCCTCGTATGATTCACTTTATGGGTAAAGCAGAATATTTTGAAGGCAAAGGTTTAAAGGGTCGTTTCAAGAAGTGGTGGTTTACTTCTGTTGGCGTTTTTCCTGTAGATCGTTCTGGAGGCGCAAAATCGCTTGGCGCCTTGAATCATGCTCGTGAAATATTAGAAAAAGGTCAGCTTTTTGGTATTCATATTGAAGGTACAAGAAGTCCAGACGGTCGTTTATATCGCGGTCATACTGGTGCTGCACGTCTTGCTCTTGAAACAGGTTGCCCGATTATACCAGTTGCAATTATTGGAACTAGAGAATTGCAAGTGCATGGTCAAGTTATTCCTGCAAAAGGTAAAACTAAGGCAATTTATGGCGAGCCTATTCAAGTAGAGCGTGTTTGTGACGAAAGCGAGATTACCCACGAGCGTTTACGTGAAATTACAGATAAAGTAACTAAGTCTATTCAGCAAATGAGTGGTCAAGAATACGTTGATGAATATGCTCAAACTGTAAAAGAACGTATGCGTAAAAAACGTGAAGAAAGTAATGAAAATAAATAATATAATTCTAATGCTATTAGGCTAGCGTTATTAGATATTTAAAT
>NZ_LWSR01000016.1:0-4991 GCF_001660745.1 Gardnerella sp. 26-12 | reverse complement strand
AATGTAAGTAAGCATAAATAAATATCAAAAGTCGATAATTAAAATTTGATTATCGCATTATGAAGGAGAAGATTATGAATCAGGAAATTAGCGAACATGCAGATAGCATGATTAATGCTGTAAGCATTAAAAAGCATGCTTTAGATATTACGTCTTTAGTGTTGGTTGCAGTTCTTTTTGCAGCAGGATGTATTCTTGACTTTACTGCTGCAAAAGCACTTTCAATTGGAAACATTAAACCAAACTTTTTAATCGCATCATTCTGTCTTGCAATCTTGCTTGTTCGTCCAAATGTTATTCAGGGCGCGATTATTGGTGCTTTGGCTGCAACTTTGATGCAATTTAACGCATCTATTCCTGGTCTTAATTATGTTTGCGATATTCCGGCAGCGATTGTTATGACTTTGATGATTATGGCTTATGTTCGCGTTTTCCCTAAGGATGCTGCTAGAAAGTTCAGTATTTTCCCACTTATAGCAACTTTTATAACTACAGTTGTTTCTGGTTTAATATTTGCTTCTACTGCATCTTTCTTTGTTCTTCATTCTCCTAAGACGATTTTTGTTATGCTTCCAATCATTTTTGGAACTGCTGTGTTTAATGCTGTTGTTGTTGAAGTGCTTTACACCCCAATTCGACTCGTTCTGCATAAGTAAGTGTTTGAATTTGTTTTGGATGATTTATTTTAGATGATATGTATTTTGGATGATATGTATTTGATGATTTTGTTGAATAGTTTGTGCTGGATAATATGCAGCAAGTCATATAATCATCAAAGAATATAATCGCAGAATAAATATAATCGTAAGATATCATTAGTAATTGTAATTGTTAGGTTTCTAAGAGTTAGGAATTATTGTGCCTTTGCTTGAGCTAAAAGATGTGTCTTTTAAGTATGTGAATCGGAATAAAGATGATTCTTTAGACTCTTCAGAGGCACAAGATTCCACTTTTGCACTAAAAGATGTAAGTCTTAGCGTAGAATCTGGCGAATTTGTGGGAATTATTGGTCCTTCTGGCTCTGGAAAAACAACTCTTGCTTCGCTTTTTTCTGGCGCGATTCCGCATCATTATTCTGGCGAACTTTTAGGAAGCGTTAAGATTGCGGGTCAAGACACTAACAATCTTGCTTTAACTAACATTGCTTGCTTGGTTGGATCTGTTATTCAAGATATTGATGCGCAAATGGTTGCCGCAAATGTTGAAGATGAGATTCTTTTTGGCTTAGAAAATTTTGGCGTTGCGCATAGCGAAATACCAAGTCGAATAGATGAAGCTTTGCAAATTGTTGGCATTAGTGATTTGCGTAACCGTGATTTAGACACTTTGTCTGGAGGTCAAAAGCAGAAGGTTGCAATTGCTGCTATTCTTGCGCTAAAGCCTAAAGTTATGGTGTTAGATGAGCCGACGTGCGCTTTAGATCCTGTTTCTTCTAAAATGATTTTTTCGATTCTTAAAGATTTGAATAAGAATTTTGGAATAACGGTTGTTGTAATTGAGCAAAAAGTTGCGCTTTTAAGCGAGTATTGCAAGCGTTTAGTTGTGCTTTCTAATGGCATTTTGTCGCTTGATTTGCCTGTTAGCCAAGCGTTGAAAAATATGGATTTGCTTTATTCTATTGGAATAAATTATCCGCGTACTACGCATTTGGTTAATGATTTACAGCGTGAGAATATTTGCTCTAAAAGCGATTTGCCTGTGTCTGTAGAAGATACAGTAAATACTATTGTTAATACGATTAACAGTGAAAAATCTTTGACTTCACATGTTGATTCACATAGTGAATTTGATAATCGTGAATGCGATTCAAATAAATCGGCGCTTGCTTGCGACTTTTCACACGAATCGCAAGTCTCTACACAATCTTACGCACAAAATAAATCGAAAAACGATTCACCATGTCTTTCGCTTAAAAACGTCAGTTTTTTGTATCAAAGTGGCGTTAGTGCGCTAAAAAACGTGTCTTTTGAAGCTTACGCTGGAGAGCTCGTAACTCTTGTTGGTAGAAATGGTGCTGGCAAAACAACTATTACCAAAATTATTAATGGTTTATTAAAACCAACAGAAGGCAACGTAACAATTGATGGCGTTGACACTAAGTCTCTTCGTATTAGTCAAATAGCAAAATATGTATCTACCTTATTTCAAAATCCTGACCGACAATTATGCAAAGAAACGGTACTTGAAGAAGTTACTTTAAGCTGTATTTTGATTGGTCAGAATGAGGACGAAGCTAAAGCTCACGCAATGGAAATTATTGATGAGTTGGAGCTGGATTCTGAAGCTAGCCCGTTTATGCTCTCTCGTGGCCAGCGTCAAATGGTTGCTTTAGCTGCAACAGTTGTAACAAATCCTAAGATTCTTCTTCTTGACGAGCCAACTTGCGGTCTTGATTACAAGGAATGCATGAGAATTATGCAAGTTGTAGAGCGTTTAAGAAAAAACGGTTGCTGCGTGATTATGGTTTGTCACGATATGGAAGTTGTGCTTGATTATGCAACTCGACTTATAACAATTAATGATGGAAGGCTTATTATTGATGGTTCAGCGTACGATGTGTTTGAAAAACCGGAAGTGTGCTCTGCTGCAGCATTGTATCCACCATTATTGTGTTCCGTTTCTCAAGGCTTGGTTGCGCATGGATTTAATAAGTGCAATGGCTTGTATGTGCGCGAAGAATTAGTAGAAGCGTTGCGCGGCGAAAAAATCACAAAACAGACTGTACAGAATCAGCAGAATTAACAGAAGCAATAGCAAATAAAAGTAGCAAATAAAAGTAGAAGTAAAGGCGTCTGATATTTATGAAAACGAGATTATTAACTTACCAACCAGGTAACACTTTTCTTCATCGCACTAATCCTATTGCAAAACTAATTCTTGCTACGAGTGTTGTAATAAGCGTGTTTATTGCTAAACAGTATTCCGCGCTTATTGCGCTTGCAGCTATTATTTTTATTGGCATGGCTTTTACTCGTGTTGTTAAAACATTATCTGGTCTTATTAAAGCTATGCTAATAATTTCTTGCGTAATGTTTTTGCTGCAGACTGTTATTGCTCAAAGTGGCAACTATATTTTCTTGTGGTTCACATTGCACGGCATTGATATTGGTGCAAAAGCTGCTTTGAGATTGTTCTGCTTTGCTTTTCCTCTTGTTACCGTACTAACAGTAACTAAATTAAACGATCTTGCAAATGCTGTAGTGCAATATTTGCATGTGCCATACTGCTACGCTTTTACTATTACAACGGCAGTGCGTTTCGTGCCAATTTTTGCTTACGAAATGTCTCAAATCACAGAAGCTCAAATGGCTCGTGGTGTTGAGTATGATACTAAAAATCCGTTTAAAAAATTAAAACTCATGATGCCTCTTATTGTGCCTCTTTTGGTTTCTTCAGTGCGTAAAGCAGATAGTTCTGCGCTAGCAGCGGAAGAGCGCGGCTTTTATTTGCGTACACGCAAGTCTTCGTATTATAAATACCCATTCGGATGGCGTGGATTCTTGTCTTTAGTTATTTCTGCACTTATTATTGCTTTACCAATATGCACTTCAATCTTTTTGCCAAATTTAGTATAAAATATTTGTGTAAATCATAAATAAATAAATCATAAATAATTTATGAGGCTTTTGATGAAAAGTGTAAAAATTTGGCTTAAGGGTGCAAGAATTTACACGCTTCCAATAGGCTTAGTTCCTGTTGTTATGGCGTTTGCGGTTTCATTTAGAATGATACGATTTTCGTATTTTGAAGAACCAGTTATGCATCTAGAGCAATGTTTTATACAATTTTTCTTGTGCTGCATGGTTGCTGCGTTTATACAAATCGCCGTCAATTATGCCAATGATTATTGTGACGGATTGAATGGCTTGGATGATAATCGTAGTTTGCGTGCTTTAAGTAGCAATAATTCAAAACCTTTGTGCGATGTATCTTGGCGCCTTGCAAATGCTGGAATTTCCGCGAAATCTGTGTTTAAAGCCGTAATAATTTCTGCTTTTATTTCTTGTATTTTTGGTTTGATTATTGTTTTGCGAACTGGAATATATTGGTTTATTTTACTTGGAATTGCGTGCTTAGCTGCAGCATGGTTTTATGCAGGAGGTAAACATCCTTACGGTTATAAAGGTTGGGGAGAAGTAAGTGCGTTTGTATTTTTCGGTCCTGTTCCTTTTATTGGTTCGTTATGCGCAATTACATACGGAATTGGTATTCCAGAAACTAGCATATTTATCAATAACAGGCAAAGGATTTTGGCATGTGTGCTAATATCTTGCATTCCTGGTGCTTATTCGGCATGCTTAATGATGATAAACAATCTTCGAGATATTAAAAGCGATAAAGAGCATGGAAAAATAACTGCTATGGTTAAAATTGGCGAGCGCAATGGCAGACGTTTATGTGCTGCTATGAGCATTGTTTCTGCTGTTCTTTTGATTGCATATTCTGTTTTGATTATTGCGTTACCTTCAGCAGTGCCGTCAATATGGCGCTTTTATAGTGTTGAAATTTTCCTCAGTTTTAGTGCAATTGTATGCAATTCTTCGTGGCATTTATTTTTTGCTACTTTTCAGTGGATTTTATTGTTAGTTATTATTATTAAAGCCTATAAATTTACTAANTGNTGCNGCWATAGATTTATCCGTATAACCATTTAATAAAGAAGAATTTTTAACATCACGAATTGAAGGAGTCGATATTACAGTTTCCTTATACCATAATCTACAATGATGAGAACACAAATTACGCAAGTAAACTATTGAATGGATTGCTTCAGAAGATTTACGAATTTCTGTTTTTAACCCCATTGAATCAAAAAGTTTTCGCAACACATTAGTATCTTCGTACAAAGAAATCATTCGTGAAATAGTATCAAATGGAAAAGCTTCAACAGCAGCCCATATTGGTATAGGTTGTTTCTTACTCTTGTAATGTTTTATACAAACTTCGTTAGATTTTTCCAGCCATTTATTCATATTAGATAAAAGATTATT
>NZ_LWSR01000159.1:0-1137 GCF_001660745.1 Gardnerella sp. 26-12 | reverse complement strand
GATATAAATAACTGGCCAGAATGGTCGCAATACGTTTATGAGCCGAATGCAGCAATCATGAAAGCTGGCTGTTTTTCATTGTTAGAAACTCAATACAATATACAACAAATCAGTGCGAATAGTCATGTTTACGTATCGGAAGAATACTACTCAGAATTTCCAGGAAAGACATGGAAAATTGAAAATGTATGCAGCATGAATAAACGCGAAATAAAACAAACTTTTGCTGATATTACTCATGCAAATATTGTTACTCGTAACTTTCCAATACCTGTAGAAGCATTGCGCAAAAAATTAAACCTACAAGATGGCGGAAATACAAGAATTATTGCAACAACTGATAACAATAAAAATCACATACTTATTCGAGCAGTAGCAGCAACAAAAAAGTAGCTACGCAACATTTGCATAGCTACTTTTAAAACATATTAAACAGTTTGTTTTACAGACTAACGCCACCACATTGTCATAATGAATCCAGTCATTACTATTACTAATGCAATAACTAAATTCCATGCACCAATTCCAGGAATTGGAAGCACAGGGTTCAAATAATAAACAACAGCCCAAATTAATCCAACGACCATTAATGTGCAGAACAGCGGCACAAACCATGCAGCATTAGCTTTTGTGCCTTTAATGCTTTCTTCGACACGTCGCCTATTTTCAGCTTGTCTCTGCATCATTTGCTGAATCTGTGGAGAAAGCGTTGCTTTATCCGCAGTAGCATTCAACACTGCTTCAACTTCGTCCATAGGAACGCCATAAGTATTCTCATTTGACGTATCGCTCTTCTTTGCAGCGTCGTCAGCTGCAGTCGTGTGCAATTCTTCATCAGCCATAACTGTAACTCTCCAATCAATCGGCTACACGCTATAATAGTGGTTACACTCGAACGCGTGAAGGATGAAGATAAAATATGGCTAAGAGAACTGGGAAACATCGTGCTCAACACTCGCTGTTAAGCAGTTTTGCTGTTGCCGTTGCAGTATTTCTTACCGGCTATTTATTCGTTCTTAATTTGCGCGTAAACCGCTCTGCTTTTGTGACTTCTAATACGAGTCAAATGGTTGAAAGAAATTCGCAGCGCACAAAAAATTTACGAGAAGATATAAAATCTTTAGATTCTAAAATTAA
>NZ_LWSR01000158.1:0-1175 GCF_001660745.1 Gardnerella sp. 26-12 | reverse complement strand
CATTTATTCATGAATATGTGGAAAATAAGTTTAATTTCTACGCTCAACAGGATTTTGTTTTAAACGAACAGTTAATTCCATAACGTAGTTATAAATTTCTTGCTTTTCTTGCATCTCGCCACTTACTCGAGTATAAGCATGCATAACTGTAGTATGATCCCTACCGCCAAAAACTTCGCCAATATCAACCAAACTCATGCTTGTCATTTCTCTTGCAAGATACATTGCAATTTGACGAGCGAGTGCAACATTCTTTGTGCGCTGACGACCAACAAGTTCATCAAAAGTCATGTGGAAATACTGAGCTACTTGACTAATGATGTCAGTTGGCCTTACTTCAATATCTGTAGCAAAGAAATCTTGTAATGCTTGTTCAGCTAAAGCTTTACTAACAGGCTGATTACTTAAAGATGCTACAGCAGTAACGCGTGTCAATGCACCTTCAAGTTCACGAATATTTTCTGTAAAACGTTCAGCAATTAAATCAAGTACGTCACTTGGAACATTACAGTGATTCATTGATGCCATCATTCTCAGAATTGCAATACGCGTCTCCAAATCTGGCGGTTTAATATCAACCGTAAGACCTGATTCAAATCTGGAAATTAAGCGTGCTTCAAATCCCTTAAGATTTTTTGGCGCAACATCTGAAGCTATAACTATTCGCTTATTTGCTTGATATAAAGAATTAAAAGTATGGAAGAATTGTTCAAGTGTTGCTTCTTTTCCACCAAGGAACTGAATATCGTCAATAAGAAGAACATCTACTTCACGATATCGCCTATTAAAATCAGCGATTTGACCTTGACTTTGATTTGGTGTTTGAAGAGCTTCAATAAATTCATTAGTGAATTCCTCACTTGTTACATAACGCACTTTAAGTGAAGAATCTTTTACTAAAGCATAATTGCCAATTGCATTAAGCAAGTGAGTTTTGCCAAGACCGGAGCCACCATAAATACATAAAGGATTAAAATCTCTGCCGGAACCCTCTGCGACTGCCAAAGCTACAGTTCTTGCAAAACGATTTGAATCGCCAGGCACAAAAGTATCAAAAGTTGCGCACGTATTTAAATGTGTAATTGCATCGCGTTGAACAGAGACAGGCATTTTTTGCTGTGCAGCCTGTTCAGTAGAAATATCAGTTTGTTGAAGAGTAGATATTCCAGTTGCAT
>NZ_LWSR01000157.1:1510-1970 GCF_001660745.1 Gardnerella sp. 26-12 | reverse complement strand
AAATCAAATAGTATTAGCAATAGTAATAAGAGAAGTTCTATTGGTTTAATGCCTTGGAGTATTGTTATTACGCATTGTTGTGGGCTTCCTTGCGCAATGCTTGCATACATGCTTTTGCATATTGTTCGCGATTTTGGATTTGTTTGTGATGATTATTGGTTATTAATGAGATCAACGCTGATTGCGTCATATGCGATTATTATCGCGCTTATTTTTGCTAATATTTTTGCAATGCTATTTTGTGCGTACCGAAGTTGCAAGTCTTAGATTATTTAGCAAGAAGTATCGTAGGGATATTATTTGATAGTAGTGTGAGACTTTGTTGGTTGCGTTTGATTATTATCTCTAATTTGACATAACGTACATTATCGGATAAATATCAAGTAAATCTAGTCAAATAATAAGCTCAACCGGCAGAAACTGTGCAGCCTGTCTCTTATACACATCTCCGAGCCCACGA
>NZ_LWSR01000157.1:0-1270 GCF_001660745.1 Gardnerella sp. 26-12 | reverse complement strand
TATTATCTCTAATTTGACATAACGTACATTATCGGATAAATATCAAGTAAATCTAGTCAAATAATAAGCTCAACCGGCAGAAACTGTGCAGCGTTGTAAAGAAACTGTCGTTTTCTCACTAAAAAACGACCGAAACTTTACGAGGGTGTAAAGAAAAAGCCGTTACGACAAAAATTCTGATTAGATTAAGCGAAATATTCGCAAATTGCAGTGTTTAATTCGTTTACGCTATCAATAATTCTGTAAGATCCTTGTGCTTCAAGCTCGCCAGGCTCAGCATAGCCCCAAGCGCATCCCAAGCAATCCAAGCCGCAATCTTTTGCTCCGTCAGCATCAGTCCAGCGGTCTCCAACCATCAAAGCTCTGTCGCCTTTTTCTGGATTGTAATCAATCACATCAAAAACATAACGAATAACTTGAGTTTTGCTAATACGCGACATATCTTTACTCGCGCCATAAATTCCGTCAAGATACTTCGTCAAACCAAAATATTCGCAAATAGGCTTTACTTGATATTCTGGCTTGCAAGATGCGGTTGCTAAATAATATCCAGCTTCACGAAGTTTTGTAAGTTGCTCAAGTATTCCATCGTATACTTTGTTAAGTAGGCATCCTGGAATTTTTTTACCAGGATTATTAGGATCATCAAAAGTTGCTACTTCAGAATAATACTTGCGATACGTAGCAAGTCCCTTTGCTAGCAGCGATTCAGGCACATTATTGCGTTGAAGAGATTCTAAAATTGAAGGACCTATAAAACGGTGCATTTCAGCATCGTCCGGAATAGGCTGTTTCAACTCTTTCAATGCAAGCTTTGCGCAAGTAATAATACCAGCATCTGACTTTGTTAATGTGCCATCAAGATCAAGCAGAATAATGTGACGACTAGTACATCCTGAAGACACTGAGAATTCACTCATAGTCAGGAATCCAGCCCTCATGATGCATTTTTAGACGCTTGTCTAGTAAAGTTTTTAATTCTTCTTCACTACGACGTTCAAGCAGCATATCCCAATGCGTCCTAGACGGCTTGTTGAAATCATCATCTGGGCGATCATCGTCGCCTTCGCGATGTGCAATCGTGCCGCAGCGGCATTCCCACTCTTCAGGAATTTCTGCGCCTTGAGCAAAAGGAAGAATCGTGCGATGCCCCTTTGGGCACACATACACAACATCATTTCGTGCAGCGAAATCTACATTATCGTCAGATTCCAATGATTTCGCACCAATGCTCATACCGCGTAAACTGCGTTCTGCCATAGTACTGTCT
>NZ_LWSR01000156.1:0-1289 GCF_001660745.1 Gardnerella sp. 26-12 | reverse complement strand
TTATTCCACAATAAGAGACACACTTGGAAAGAATGCGAATCCTGTATTAGGATTATTTGTATCTTCATAGATGAATATGCAAATAAGATACAGCATTGTTCTTATGAAAGGAGGCAAAGATGAACAAGGAATAGCAAGCGCGGCGGAATCAACCCACGACCTCGACCATATCCTCATATGATTTAGGCATAGTTTATCCGCACATATTCACACCAAAGGTTAATAATGAACATGACTTCGTACGAAGAAATGTTTGATGAGTATGTGAAATCAAGTGCAGCATATTGCGCTTCTCTATTTGAAGCAACAGAATATTTTTTCAAAGCAAATGCTGCACTTGAAGCCACTATCGTCAGTACAAACACAGCGAAAACATCCACCATCCATTCAATACAAGAATATTTCGAGACATGTAAAATATCGCTTATTAAAACAATTGATTTGCTACGGACATTCCAAGAAATACATACGACTATCCCTGGAGAGCAAGTAGAAGTCGATTTCGCACAACAATACTTCTATATAAAGAAAACATTATCTTGCGTCGAGCAGATTATTCAACTCTTTAGCACAGTGCGTGATGACAAGAACCTACAGCAACAGATTTGGGATAACGACGACTTTACAACATACTTCACTACTAGTGCCGATAGCATCTCTCAAGCAATAATTTGGCAATGTAATTTCGCGAAACGAGCAAACCTTGACGAATCTATTTAAACCTTACCGCGGATATCTGCGTTTAGCAGCTAGTGATTTTCTTTCTAACTATGCAACTACACTAGCCTCAACTACTATTCAATTATGGCTATTGAACTCACTTTTTATCGGTTTTCAGCAGTCAAGCCATTATTTATCGCTTTACCTCACCCTCACTGCAATAAGTGAATTAGTAGCAGGCCTTTTCTCAGGAGCACTAGCTGAGCATGTAGGAATTTTCAGGACAACAGTTGCTGCATGCTTAGCAAGAATGATTGCGGGATTATGTATTATCGCAATTGTATCGGTATCCTTCTCAACCCCATCTGCTAACAAGTTGCTCCTATTTTGGTGTGTTTGTATACTTGTAATGGTTACGACAGCATGTGATACTTTCTATTTTCCTGCTATTACTTCCTTTGTTAATCGTGTAACAAAAAATGATGATCTTATTAATGTTCTTTCACTTCTTCGCTTTACAAGCCTCATGGGTACATTAGTAGGACCAGCAGTTGCAGGTTTTGCGAGTAGTAAATATTTATACATTCCAATTCTATTTACAGAAACTATCGCATTAGCAGGAATAATAA
>NZ_LWSR01000155.1:0-1355 GCF_001660745.1 Gardnerella sp. 26-12 | reverse complement strand
ATATTTTTTCACATTTTTTATTGACCGTTACGCATATTTTTCTTATGCTATAAGCGTTATTGCGAATGATTATTTTTTTCATGAATAGCTTTCATGAGTACCTCTCACAATCAACCCATGCAATAACAGTTAAAGATTCCCGAAAGGAACGAGTGTGAAAACTTCACGAATTTTCGCAACTGCAGCTGCGGTTGCATTATTAGCAACTTCTATGGGTGCTTGCGGCTCTGCAAAAAATGCCGAAAATAAGGCGAAGGGCAATCAAGTAAATGTAGTGGCAACTACAACTCAAATTTGCGATTACGTAACTCAAATCGCTTCAACTGCTGACGCAAAATCTGGATTGAGCCTCAATAAGACTGATTCTCAGGGCAAGAAGTCTGTAATCGGAGCTCCTCAAGACAAAGCAAAGTCAACAATTAATTTGACCTGCTTGCTTGCGCCAAACGCTTCTGCTCATGAGCATGAAATGACTCCAGCTCAATCTAAAGCTCTTTCTAAGGCTGATTTGATGCTTGTTTCTGGTGTAGATCTCGAGCACTTCTTGGATCAAGCTGTGAAAGCTACCGGTTTTAAGGGCACTATGGGTGTAACTTCCGGTATTCTCACTGCTGACGAAATCAAGGATCCAAAGGCTGAGACTGCTAAGGAAAAGGATCTTCCATACAAGGTTGATCGCGGTATCGCTAAGGTGCATGCTGAAAAGTGGCCATTCCCTCCAGAAGAAGGCGAGAAGGAGCCTGAATTCCAGTACGATCCACATATTTGGACCAGCACGAAGAACACGATGATTCAGGTTAAGAATATTGGTTATTTCCTCGGAAAAGCTCTTCCTAAGAGCAAATCTATTTTCGATGAGCATGTTGAAAAGTTCGTTAAGTCTTTGACTGATTTGGATGCTTGGGCAACTAAAGCTTTGAATAGTGTGCCACAAAAGCATCGTGTTCTCTTCACTTCTCACGATGCATTCGGTTACTTCTCTCGTGACTACAATGTGAAGTTCATTGGTGCAGCACTTTCTGATTTCAACAGCCAGCAGGATGCTACTGCAGATCATATTCAGAAAGCTGCAGAAGATGTCAAGAAGTCCGGAGCTGTTGCGATTTTTGCTGAGAATTCTAACAATTCCAAGTCTATCAAGGCTGTTGCTGCAGCAGCAGGAGTAAAGGCTGTTATTGGCGACGACGCACTTTATGGAGATTCGCTTGGACCAGTCGGATCTGCAGGCGAAACTTACATCGGTTCCATTGTTCACAATGTTGAAACATTGGTGAAAGCTTGGAATGGTAATGTTCCTGAACTTCCAGATTCAGTTAAGACTGCATTGAAGAAGTAACATATAAATAACAGTAAAA
>NZ_LWSR01000154.1:0-1360 GCF_001660745.1 Gardnerella sp. 26-12 | reverse complement strand
TTTTCTGTAAATTTATCAGAAAGCTGATTATTTACAGACTTCTTATCACTACGCGCTGTCTCAATATTGCCAGCGGCAGTAATTGCTGATTGAACCTTTTCAGGAGTAAGCTGCTCGTTATACTTAAGCACCACAGAGCCGGAAGTTTTTGGCGGCACAAGCGTTACAGCACGGAATACGTTTGTTTTATAAGCAACAGTTTCGTTATTATCTTTAGTTACGTACACGAAAATAGAGCGACTGGCTGTATACTTCTCAGCGCCTCCATTAAGGTTACCATCCCTAAAAAGAGTTGTCATCTTAAGGTCAGCAGAACCATCATTATTCGCAGTAAACTCATATTCGCCAGAATAAGCTTGGTGTTTACCTGAATTTTTCGAGTAAAAATCAATACCTCTCTCACTTTTCTCATTATTGAAACCATTCGTCTTAGCAGGGAAAATAGCGATACTGGTAATATTGCCATCTTTTGGCTTTGCAAAATGGAAAGTAATAGTATGCTTTTCACCATCTACGCTGTATGTATTGTCTGAGCTTCCCCAGCCATACACGTTCGGCATAGTGTCAGCGTTATTCTCGTCAATATCAATCTTGGTATTAGAGGTATCCGTTGTGTCTGGATTAATTTTATTAGGATCTTGACCTGCTGAACCATCAGAAGCGCGATCTTGATTTTCAGTTGCAGTCTCGTCGGTTGGCTGAGCATCAGGCAACGAGCGCTTACCACGAATCTTTACAACAGTCGATTTATTTTCAGTACCATCAGTATTTACAGTATTCTCGGATTTCTGCTCAGCCTGCTTATTGGTATTCTCAGCCTTATACCCAGCCTCTTTATTAGCTTCAGTCTGATTCTTATCGCCAGCTTCAGCCTTCTTACCAGTCCCAGCATTCTCACCAGCAGTCACAGGCGTCTGAGCTACATCCGGCTTAGTATCAGGAGTACCACTCACCTCCGCCGCCATTGCCGGAGTTGCACCAAAAGCGAACGACGCACCAGCTAACACGCCTGCAGCGCCAACCGTAAACGCCGCCACCTTGCGAGCATCCACAGCCTTCGCAATCGCGTTACTTACTGCAGCATCCAATGTAACCTTGCGTGCGTGCTTTCCGGAATTTGAATTTATCATAATGATATCTCCTTAATATCGATTCTCTCTGAATAAGTCTTTATGAATTTATTAGTGAAGAGCTTTATGTAGTAATCAAACGCTGATTGAACTACAATCAGATACATATAAAACTTCCACTCAGCTTTCAAAAGCACGAATCCCTTGTTGAGATTTATGTTCAATAATACCTAATATATGAATATTTTGCAATGTATCTGTTATGATGCATAGCCTACTAACCCCCCCCC
>NZ_LWSR01000153.1:0-1431 GCF_001660745.1 Gardnerella sp. 26-12 | reverse complement strand
TCTGAAGCTTTGCAGTATTGCTCTGCAGAAGCTAATTACTTATTGCTTAGTGAGCACTAGCATCTGTGCTACCGCATACGCTACTCCGGATGTACCTACAACGCACACAACATAGCCTATTGCGCGGCTCTAGTTGCATGGGATGTTCGCGTGGGTAGAGATTTGAGATTTTTCGCACTGAGCGCGGCGAACGTCAGAGCCTCAGGCTGCTGATTCGCCAAGCGAAGAAGAAAAATCGAAAAATCTCTGCGATAGACACGGTTATTAACGATTAAACACGCAGAGTTTGGGGGATTTCTTTACGAGCGCTAAAAGAGGACTGAGAAGCTACATTCTTTAAAGAAAGGCGAACACAATAAGCACTTTTAGCAGCCAGAGCGCACGAAGGACGGGACGCGCGAGGAAAGAAATCCCCCAAAACTCGCGCCACATTAAACAAATAGTAAATAAGGAATTTAGAGCTTATAGCCGCGCAAGAGTATTTCCGATACTACTTCGCGGCTTGTTGTTTCTTCGCCCAAACGATTTGGCTTACCGTAGCCATGCCAATCCGAGCCGCCCGTCACAAGCAAATCGCACTTACTCGCTAAAGAAAGCAGTCTTTCACGTTGCGCTTTAGAATTTCCGCGATGATACACTTCTAAACCGTCAAGACCAGCTTTAGCAAACGATATAATTTGATTATCCGAAAGAAGCACGCGGTTACGCGTAGGGTCGGCAGGATGCGCAATAACAACAACTCCCCCAGCATCTTTAACAGCCTCAATAACTTCACGAACATTTGGAGAAGGAGTTGGTATATAGTACGGGCTGCACGGAGAGATAGGCCCAGCAAAAGCTTCAGAACGCGTTTTATACACGCCAGCTTTTACTAAAGCATCAGCGATATGCGGCCGCCCGATTGTAGTTAAGTCGCCGAGCTTCGCTTGAGCCAAAACGTCATCCCAAGTAATTGGAAAATCGCGCGACATACATTCAACCATACGCTTTGTGCGATCAAAACGACGCTTCCTAGTAAGCTCAAACATGCTCACAATCATGCTATTTTTCGGATTGTACTGGTATGCGAGCATGTGCACAAACACGCCTGAGTCTTGCGCAGTAATCTCCGAACCAAATAATACTGGCACATTCGAAGCTTTAGCAGCCTCTTGAAAATCATGCCATCCTGCAGTTGTGTCGTGATCAGTAATAGCAACACCTTGCAAACCAACGATTTTAGCTTGCGTAATTAAATCTTCTGGAGTTGCAGTGCCGTCTGAATAAACAGTATGACAGTGCAAATCCCAGCGTTCGCGCGCAAAACTCATCATGCTGGAGTTACTATCGCTAGCATGATTTGATGCGTCACGTTGGTTGTTGCTTATTGCGGTCATATAATCATCGTAAACTGTGCCATGTAACGAGAAATGAATATGCACACATAATTAT
>NZ_LWSR01000152.1:0-1458 GCF_001660745.1 Gardnerella sp. 26-12 | reverse complement strand
AATCTGTATTGTTATATTCACTATTATTTGTATTCGTATTAGCTCGCTCTTGCAATTCACGCTCGCGCAACGCTGCTAAGGCAGCGTATTGGAAAGTATCTGAAACAGGAGCAGGTTCAGGTTTATTTGCAGCGTGAGAAATAACAATAAGCAAAGATGCAAGCAAATAATTTGCTACTAAAGAAGAACCTCCAGCTGCCATATACGGCAAAGTTAAACCGGTTAATGGAATAACCAAAGTAATTCCACCAACAACAGTAAACACTTGGAAAGCCATAGTAAAAACAAGCCCTGAAGCTAATAATTTTCCAAAGCCATCTTTAATTTTCATTGCAGTAATCATTCCGGATGCAATAATAATTAAATACAAAACCAATACGGCTAGAAGCCCAGTAAGACCAAGCTCTTCACCAACAGAAGCATAAATAAAATCAGAATTAGCTAGCGGTGTTATAGAAGGATGACCTTGTCCTAAACCTGTTCCGGTTGTTCCTCCAGCAGCCAAACCAAACAATCCAGATACAATTTGCGCTGAGCCACCAGGAAAACGATTATAAACCGCATTATCAAATGGATGAAGCCACGAATCCACACGATATTGCACATGTGCAAATAACTTTACTGCCATCAAGCATCCAGCTACAAAAGCAATACCCCCAACAGCAATCCATCCTCTGCGACCTGTTGCCACATACAACATTGACACAAACATTGCGAAGAACATCAATGACGTTCCAAGATCATGCTGGATAACAAGCACACCCATTGATGCTGCCCATACTAAAGCAATAGGTCCCATGTCTTGTAAGCGAGGAAGGTGAACTCCCAAAACCTTATTTCCACCTACAGCAAGTCGATCACGATGATTAAACAGGTACGCAGCAAAGAAGAATGACAGGAAAAGCTTAGCAAACTCTCCTGGTTGCACTGTGTGATCTCCAAAACCTATCCAAATTCTCGCTCCACCAATTTCTTTACCTAATCCAGGAACCATAGGTGAAAGCAAAAGAATCAAGCCTATAACCATATTCACATAAGAAAAACGCCTTAAAATGCGATAATCTTTCAAAAGAATAACGAAAATAATTGATAATACTAATGCTGCACAAATCCACACCATTTGTTTTATTGCAACATTTGTATTATTTTGCCTATCGATTCTAGCTATAAGAACTGTTCCAATTGCAGTTAAAAGCATAATACAAGGTAAAATAGCTTGACTTGCATATGGCTGTTTAACAAGAAGAACACCCCAAAATACGAAAAACAGTGCCATAACGAGAATCAACATTGCTGCATAATTAGCAGAAATATAACCGTCAATACGGAAAAACATCTGTAAAAATGCCATGCCAGAAAGCAATGTTGCAAAAAGCAACAATGCTATCTGTCTGATACGCGTAGCAATCATATTCATGAGGTTTTACCCCCTTGCTTCGCGTTATCTTTATTTTTATT
>NZ_LWSR01000151.1:0-1480 GCF_001660745.1 Gardnerella sp. 26-12 | reverse complement strand
TATTTACTTAAATAAATTAGCTAGGTCTTGTGCTTTATTCATAAGATTATTCGAAGGAACCAAGGAATTAACCATAGCAGTATTGATTGCAGCAACGATAAATATTGCAACAATTCCAATCAAGATAAAGATAACCCACATCCACTCACGATCAAGCTTACCCTTGTAGTGTGCAGTTGCCATAAACGATACAGGAATGAGCATCAATAATACCAAGTAAAGTGTGTGCAAAGACATAGATGGAACTTGCAAAACAGCACTAGGATTATTCATTAACAATGAGATGTCTGAATTGCTGTAGATTATAGATGCAACTAAAGAATCACTGCCTTCTACTTTTCCTTTAAAGTAATTCATAACAGGAATAGATGGAGCAATGAAAGTCAAAATCACTGAAACAATTTGCAAGCCTAAAAGCGGTACGAGTTTCTGAGCAAAAAGAACGTGAAGCTGAGCTGGCGAAACCTCTTCACCAAACATCTTCATGCCAAGCAAAGCTACACCGTATACAGCGTATACGGTAATCATTCCAATAACAAACTTATAGAAGAATAGTGTAAAAGGCACACCAGGAGTTTGCTGTCCAGCGAACTTAGATACAAGTTCCAAAGCAGTGCTATTAGAAGCATTGTAGAAAGAAAGCGAAGAGAAATATGCTTGGAAACCAAACAGCAAACCAGAAATCACAGAAATTAAAACTGCGTAAATATTAGATACGCGATACCTCTGAGAAGGATTCTTAAGAGCAGTTACTAACCAACGGAAGAAGTTCATCATCTGTTCAGCATTAAGCTGGTTTGAAATTTGGCTATAGTGCGAAACGCCTGGAGTATTTGGGCGATTCTGCATACCCGGCATTCCTGGCTGAGCTGGCATACCCTGCTGAGCATATGGATAGCCTGGACGTTGCATATTTGGCATACCCTGCTGAGGCATACCCTGCTGAGGCATTCCTGGCTGAGCTGGCATACCCTGCTGAGGCATACTAGGACGCGCAAACTGAGGAGCATGCTGCGCAATAGGCTGAGCAGGCGCCGGCTGAGCTGGTGTAGGCTGAACATGCACTTGCTGAACAGGCACTGGCTGAGCTGGAGCATGTTGAACAGGTACTGACTGAACAGGTGCCGGCTGAGCAGGTGTTGGCTGAACAGGTGCCGGCTGAACGGGTGCCGGCTGAGCAGCCTCAAACTTGTTACCACAACCCTTGCAGAATTTTGCAGTATCAATATTCTGGGTACCGCATTGAGCGCAAACTTTCACTCGTCTCTCCTTTGTTAATGGAACAGATCCCATAAATTTGCTAACCGAAAAATGTTTAACAAACCACTTGCGCTCAATTCTATTACTAAAAGCACACAAAACAAACCAGACGTAACAAAAAAGTGCTTGTTTGAAACAAAAAATTCTATAAACACGACATAAATCAGTAAAAAATACGACGCAAAAATAGAAAAACAGAAAAATATAGTCAGTATCTATT
>NZ_LWSR01000150.1:0-1557 GCF_001660745.1 Gardnerella sp. 26-12 | reverse complement strand
ATTTATAAACGATATTGCTTAAAAATATACAATTGGCTCATATGACTCGAGTTAAATCAAAATATTGTGAACGTTCACGGCATAAATACGCTGGTACTCAATATAACGTCCATAAAACGCACTAATCTTAAAAGAGTCATCACAACCCATAGGTATAAAGGAGTAGTTGTGGCAGCTATTGAAAGCGTATATGCACGCGAAATTTTGGATTCTCGTGGAAATCCTACTGTTCAGGTTTATTTGGAGACCGAAGATGGCGCTCAGGGTATTGGTTTAGTGCCTTCTGGTGCTTCTACTGGTGAGGCTGAAGCTTGGGAACGTCGCGATGGCGACAAGTCCCGTTATCAAGGCAAGGGCACGTTGGAAGCTGTTAAGGCTGTCAACGAGGTAATCGCACCTAAGGTTATTGGCATGGATGCCACCGATCAGCGCGCTCTTGATGAGACGATGATTGAGCTTGATGGCACGCCAAACAAGGGCAAGCTTGGTGCTAACGCAATTCTCGGCGTTTCCCTCGCTGCTCTCTACGCTGCTGCTGAATCCGCTCAGCTTCCGTTGTACCGCTACATTGGCGGCACCAATGGTCACATTCTTCCAGTTCCAAACATGAACATCATGAACGGTGGTGCTCACGCTGATTTCGCAACCGATATTCAGGAGTACATGATTTCTCCTTACGGTTTCGCGACCTACAGCGATGCTTTGCGCGCTGGTGTTGAGGTTTATCACACCTTGAAGAATGTTTTGAAGAAGGAAGGCTTGGCTACTGGTCTTGGCGACGAAGGTGGCTTCGCTCCAAAGATGAAGTCCAATGAGGATTCCTTGAAGTACATCATGGATGCAATTGCAGCCGCTGGCTACGAGCCAGGCAAGCAGATTGGTATTTCTCTTGACGTTGCTTCTTCTGAGTTCTACAACAAGGAAACTGGTAAGTATCGTTTTGATGGCGAAGAGCGCGAATCTGCTTACATGCTTGATTACTACGAGAAGCTCATCAACGAGTATCCAATCGTTTCCATTGAAGATCCATTCCAGGAAGAAGGATGGGATGATTGGGCAGAAATCACCAAGCGTCTTGGTGATCGTTTGCAGTTCGTTGGCGATGACTTGCTTGTCACCAATCCAAAGCGTTTGGCTAAGGGTATTGAGCTTGGTGCAGCTAACTCCTTGCTCGTGAAGTTGAACCAGATTGGTTCCGTCACCGAAACCCTCGACGCTATTGAGCTTGCAACTAAGAACGGCTTCACTTCTATGGTTTCCCATCGTTCTGGCGAGACTCCAGATACCACCATTTCTGATCTTGCTGTTGCTAAGAACACTGGCCAAATCAAGACTGGTGCTCCTGCTCGTGGCGAGCGTATTGCTAAGTACAACCGCTTGCTTGAGATTGAGGAAGAGCTTGGTTCTACCGCTCAGTATGCTGGTTACAGCGCATTCAAGGCTTGCAAGAAGTATATGAAGTAACTTTTAGTTTTAAGTAACTTAGTGGCTTCTTGAGTCTTTGAGTTTTAACGGTCAGTCGTGTTTACGGCTGACCGTTTTTCGTATATTTTAGCG
>NZ_LWSR01000015.1:0-11238 GCF_001660745.1 Gardnerella sp. 26-12 | reverse complement strand
ATTCGAGGGTATGTAAATTACATGCCCTCTTTTTTATTTTTATAGTATTTCTCTTGACATTGTCCTAACGGCGTATTAAACTTACCCAACGTAAACCACAGACCGTTGGCGGAATTAAAAATTCCTGAAATTGATGTGTCAGGCCAGCACAGGTTGAGCGATGATTTATAGCGAATTTCGTTATGAGTCGAAAATTTAAGCACGCCTTAGTGCTTCTTATGTTGCTCTGCCAGTGCGCAGGGCTTTTTTTTATTGCTCTGTTTAATTAAGCTTGATGCGTTTCTTTCACCTACGGCCAATTTAGGAAGGAACGCCATGAAGAGGCCCGAAAAGGAAGCGGTAGTTGCCGAGCTTACGGAACTTTTCCGTAACGCAGACGCTATCTACCTCACCGAGTACCGCGGGCTTACCGTTCCGCAGATTTCTACTCTGCGCGAAAAGCTAGGCCGCGATACTTCCTACTCTGTGGCTAAGAACACGCTTGCTCGTATTGCTGCTAAGGAAGCGGGCATTGAAGGTCTTGACGAGCTTCTCGCCGGCCCAACTGCAGTCACCTTCGTTAAGGGTGATTTCATTGAGGCTGCTAAGACCTTGCGTGATTTTGCCAAAGAGAATAAAGCCCTCGTCATTAAGGGCGGTTTCGCAGATGGAACCGTTTACGATGCCGAAGGTGCAAAGCAGCTCGCCGACTTGAAGTCGCGCCCACAGTTGCTTTCCGAAATGGCCGGCGCGCTCAAGGGCACCATGTCCAAGGCCGCTTACCTGTTCAACGCATTGCCAACCAAAGCAGTTCGTACAATCGACGCTTTGCGCGAGAAGCAGGAAAAGGCCGCTTGATTCCCTTGCAGCTTGCTGCATGAGACCAACCAAATGTAAAAATGTTATGGTCGTAAGGCATAAGGTATGCCCGGCCAAGTAAGAAAGGAAGCCAATTATGGCTAAGCTCACTAACGAAGAGCTTCTTGAAGCTTTCGGTGAAATGACCCTCGTTGAGCTCTCTGAGTTCGTCAAGGCATTCGAAGATAAGTTTGATGTCGAAGCTGCTGCTCCTGTAGCCGCTGTTGCCGCTGCTCCAGCTGCTGCTGGTGCTGCTGAGGAAGAGAAGGACGAGTTTGACGTCGTTCTCACCGCTGCTGGCGATAAGAAGATTGCAGTCATCAAGGCTGTGCGTGCTTTGACCAGCCTTGGCTTGGCTGAAGCTAAGGCTCTCGTGGACGGCGCTCCAAAGGCTGTTCTCGAGAAGGCTAAGAAGGAAGACGCTGAGAAGGCTAAGGCTGCCCTCGAAGAGGCTGGCGCTTCCGTTGAACTTAAGTAGTTCTAACTTTTTGTTGCTTTGCGCGTAACGCAGTTTTATGCGTGCGTGTATAGTGAAAATTAGGCGGTAGGATTATTCCTGCCGCCTTTTTTGTTGCGCTGCGACCTTTTCTTTACTTGCGCGTAAAGTTTCTGCCGCGCGTGTTATGCGAAGGTTGATGACAAGGCTGCCGCAAAGAAGTCTGATAAGAAGTCTGAAGCTAAGAAGTCTTCCGAGAAGAAGGCTGCTCCATTGGCTAAGACCGGTGCTGCTGTAGCTTTGGCTGCTGTTGCTGCTTCTGTGCTTGCTGGCATGGGTGCTGCTCTTCGCAAGATCCGTCACTAAGCTGAAATCTGATTCAGTGATGAATCATTTGGGCTTTAGCTTATTGGTTGATCGTTGAGTCGGTTTTACTGTGAATTACTTAGTCTAGTGTGCTGAAAGGTGCGCTAGACTAAGTGCTTTTGTAAAAAATTTTGTGCTCTGCACGCTGTGTAGATCTTTTAGTTTTATACAGCAATTAATTGGTTTGCGTTTGCTTGTTGATATGGTTTGCCAAATTTCCTTTTTTACTATTGATTCAGGCTTCGTTAACCGATTAATGCTGAGCACTTTGCGTTGTTGCTTTCCGCTAGGGACGGTTGGTAATATCGCAAGTTTCGAGGCTCGGAAGTTTCTTCCGAGCCTTTTGTTATTTCCATTTGCATAAAGATTTTAAAAATWRTWRMAATGCCTATTTCTGAAGAGAGGTCATAGTATGTGTGTAGAATGTCATGTATTATGGCTAAAACGCTAGAATCCCCTTTTATGTGCTTTCTGGCATATGTTGGCTCTATAAATGCCTTTTAATATGAGGCAATTTGTGAAGGGACCTAAAGTGGCAAACACGGAAGATAATTCGATGGATAATGCCGTCGAAGAGCATAAACTCGATGATGCTCAACTCGATGATTCACTTGCTCCTGAACATTATGATGCGAGTGACCTTCGTGTTCTAGAAGGATTAGAGGCAGTTCGTATTAGACCAGGCATGTATATTGGTTCTACTGGTCCTCGTGGATTGCATCATTTGGTTTATGAGATTGTTGATAATTCTGTTGATGAAGCTTTGGCAGGATATGCTTCGCATATTGAAGTAACAATTTTGCCTGATAATGCTATTCGTGTTGTCGATGATGGTCGAGGTATTCCAGTAGATGAAGTGCCAGGCGAAGGTGTTTCTGGTGTTGAAACAGTTATGACTAAGCTTCACGCTGGCGGTAAGTTTGGTGGCGGCGGTTATGCTGTTTCTGGTGGTTTACATGGTGTAGGTATTTCTGTTGTTAATGCACTTTCTACTCGTGTAGAAATTGAAGTTCGTCGTCAAGGATTCCACTGGACTCAAACTTATGTTAATCAGCATCCAACTGCTCCTTTGGCAAAAGGTGAGCCAATGGCAGAAGGAGAATCTACTGGAACTTCTGTGACTTTCTGGCCAGACGGAACAATTTTTGAAACAACAGTTTATGATTTTGAAACCTTGCGTTCTCGCTTCCAGCAGATGGCTTTCTTAAATAAGGGTTTGAAGATTTCTTTAACTGATTTACGTAAGCCAGATGAAGCTGGAGATGAAGTTGCAGGTGATTCCGAATCTTCTAGTGAAGAAAAGCATAGAAGCGTAAGCTACCAGTATGAGCATGGTATTAAAGACTATGTTGATTACTTAGTTAAATCTCGAAAAGCTGTTCCAGTAGAGCCAGATGTTATTGACTTTGAGGCTGAAGATCTTGAAATTGGTATTTCTGCGGAAATTGCTATGCAATGGACTGTTGCTTATTCTGAAGCAGTTCACACTTTTGCTAATACTATTTCGACTACTGAAGGCGGTACTCACGAAGAAGGATTCCGTGCAGCACTTACTACTTTAGTTAATCGTTATGCTCGCGAAAAGAATATTTTGAAAGAGAAAGATACTAATCTTTCTGGTGATGACGTTCGCGAAGGCTTAACAGCAGTTGTTTCAGTAAAGCTTACAACTCCACAGTTTGAAGGTCAGACTAAAACAAAGCTTGGCAATTCTGAAGCTAAGACTTTTGTGCAAAGAGTCATGACTGAAAAGCTTGGAGATTGGTTTGATGCTCATCCAAATGAAGCAAAAAATATTATTCAAAAAGCTATAGAAGCTTCTCGTGCTCGACTTGCTGCTAAAAAAGCTCGCGAAAATACTCGTCGCAAGTCTATTTTTGAAACTGCTGGAATGCCAGATAAGTTGAAGGATTGCCAGTCAAGTAATCCTGAAGAATGTGAATTATTCATAGTCGAGGGTGATTCTGCAGGTGGCTCAGCAATTCAAGGTCGCGATCCTATTACGCAAGCAATTTTGCCTTTGCGTGGTAAGATTTTGAATACTGAACGCGCTTCAATCGACAGAATGATGAAGTCTGAAACTATTGAATCCTTAATTACTGCTGTTGGTGGTGGTTATGGAGAAGACTTCGATTTAAGCAAGGTTCGATATCACAAAGTCATTATTATGGCTGATGCTGATGTCGACGGTGCTCATATTGCTACTTTGAATTTGACATTATTCTTCCGCTATATGCGTCCTATGATTACTGCAGGATACGTTTATGTTGCTATGCCACCTTTGTACCGTTTGAAGTGGAGCAAGGGAGCACATGATTTTGTTTATACGGATGCTGAGCGAGACAGAGTTTTGGCAGAAGGTAAAGCTGCTGGTCGTCAACTTCCTAAAGGTGAAGGTATTCAGCGATACAAGGGCTTGGGTGAGATGAGTTATCAGGAGTTGTGGGAAACAACAATGGATCCTGAGCATCGTATTTTGAAGCAAATTCATATTGAAGATGCTGCTCGAGCTGATGAAACATTCTCCATGCTTATGGGCGATGAAGTAGAGCCTCGTAGACTCTTTATTCAAAGAAATGCTCATGATGCAAGGTTTATTGACGCTTAAAAGTATTAATTTATTCGARAAGATAAAAAGAAAAAACTTTAATTTTTATAAGATTAAGAAGGAATTGAAGTGGTAGACGAAATAAATTCCGCTCGTGATGATGCTGAGCGAGATCAGCTTCCAGATGATTCTATGGAACCACAGAGCCCTCAGGAAGCAGATAATACTGATTATGGCTTAATGAGGGGTGCTCGCGTAAAGAACATGGATTTGCAGCAGGAAATGCGCGAATCTTATTTAGCTTACGCATTATCTGTTATTGTTGAGCGTGCTTTACCAGATGTTCGTGATGGTTTAAAACCTGTTCACCGTCGTGTTATTTATGCAATGTATGATGGAGGATACAGGCCTGATCGCGGATATAACAAGTGTTCTCGCGTTGTCGGTGATGTTATGGGTAAGTATCACCCTCATGGTGATTATGCTATCTATGACACTTTAGTGCGTATGGCTCAGTCTTGGTCAATGCGCTATATGCTTGTTGATGGTCAAGGAAACTTTGGTTCTCCTGGTGATGATCCTGCAGCAGCAATGCGTTATACGGAATGCCGTATGGCACCGTTGGCTATGGAAATGGTACGAGATATCGATAAAGATACCGTTGATTTCCTGCCAAATTATGATGGTAAAACTCAAGAGCCTACGGTTTTGCCAGCTCGTTTCCCGAATCTTTTAGTTAATGGTTCTGCTGGTATTGCTGTTGGTATGGCAACCAATATTCCACCTCATAATATGCGTGAAGTGGCTGATGGTGTGCACTGGGCGTTGGATCATCCTGATGCAAGCAAGGAAGAACTTCTTGAAGCTTTAATTCAGCGAATTAAAGGACCTGATTTCCCTACTGGAGCAACAATCTTAGGTCACAAGGGAATTGAGCAAGCGTACCGTACAGGTCGCGGCTTAATTACAATGCGAGCAGTAGTTAATACTGAGGAAATTAAGGGACGCATGTGCTTGGTTGTTACCGAGCTTCCATACCAAGTTAATCCTGATCGCTTAGCTGCTTCTATTCGTGAAGCTGTACGAGATGGCAAAATTCAAGGTATTGCAGATATGCGCGACGAAACGTCTGGTCGTACTGGTCAGCGTTTGGTTCTTGTTCTTAAGCGTGATGCTGTTCCAAAAGTTGTTTTAAATAATTTGTATAAGCATTCGCAATTGCAGCAAACTTTCGGCGCAAATATGCTTGCTTTGGTTGATGGCGTTCCTAGAACTTTGAGTTTGGATGCGTTTATTCGTCATTGGGTAACTCATCAGCTTGAAGTAATTGATAGGCGTACACGTTACTTAAAGCGTGAAGCTGAAGAGCGAGATCATATTTTGCAAGGCTATTTGAAAGCTTTGGATATGATTGATGAAGTTGTGGCTTTAATTCGTTCATCTAAAGATGTTGAAACTGCTCGTACTGGTTTAATGAATTTGCTTGATGTTGATGAAGTTCAAGCGGATGCCATTCTTGCAATGCAACTTCGTAGACTTGCAGCTTTGGAACGTCAGAAGATTCTCGACGAGCATGAAGATTTGATGATTAAAATTGCTGATTACAACGATATTTTGGCAAGCCCAGAACGTCAGCGCAAAATTGTTGGCGATGAACTTGATGAAATTGTTGCAAAATATGGTGATGATCGCAGAACTAAGATTCTTCCATTCTCTGGTGAAATGAATGTTGAAGATCTTATTGCTGAAGAAAACGTTGTTGTAACAGTAACTCGCGCAGGTTATATTAAGCGTACTAAGGCAGACGAGTATCGTGCTCAACACCGCGGTGGTAAAGGCATTAAGGGTGCAAAGCTTCGTGAAGATGATGTAGTTGATCACTTCTTCTTAACTTCTACACACAATTGGTTGCTCTTCTTTACTAATCGTGGTCGAGTTTATCGTCTGAAAGCCTACGAACTTCCAGAAGGATCTCGCGATTCTAAAGGTCAGCATGTTGCTAATTTGTTGCAATTTACTCCTGGAGAAACAATTCAAGCAGTGTTATCAATTCCAAATTATGATGTTGCTAAATACTTGGTATTGGCAACTCGTTCCGGGAAAGTTAAGAAAACTGCATTGCAAGAGTATGATTCTCCACGTCAAGGCGGTTTGATTGCTGTACGTTTGATGGCAAATGAAGAAACAGGTGAACCTGTCGACGAGCTTATTGGTGCAGCTTTGTGCAATTCAGAAGATGACATTATTCTTGTTTCTAAGCTTGGAATGAGTTTGAAGTTTAGAGCAGATGATGAACAACTTCGACCAATGGGTCGTCAGACTGCCGGCGTTCAGGGTATGAGATTCCGTGAAGGTGACGAATTACTCGATATGGACGTTGTTGCGGCAGAAACTAGTAAAGATCTTCTTGTTGTTACTAATGAAGGTTTTGCTAAGCGAACTGCTATTGAAGAGTATCGTTTGCAAGGAAGAAACGGCTACGGTGTTAAAGCTGTTCAACTTGCAGAGGGTCGTGGTTCATTAGTTGGAGCTTTGATTGTTGAAGAAACAGATCAAGTAATGGCAATTATGAAGTCCGGTAAGGTAATTCGTTCTGACGTTAATGAAGTGAAGCGCACTGGTAGAACAACTCAAGGCGTAACCTTAGCTAAGCCGGATAAAGGCGATGAAATTATTTCTATTGCCCGTAATGAAGAAACGGATGACGAAGAAAATCAATTAGAAGAAAAAGAAGCTACTTCAGAAAATGAGGAAGCTTAAGAAACTTCTTATGTGGAATAATATTAATAATATTATTCCACAAAAATTTGAGAGTACTAATAAAAACTGTTCTAGTCTGTTTTTATTGGTACTCTCATTGGTATAATGACACTGATTATAGGCAAATTAATAAGAGAAGGAACACTGAGATGAGCGAAAATTTTGAGCCATCGCAAAATCCGATGAATATGAATGAGGAATCTGCAAGATTTTTGTCTAATGACACAGAATTATCTGCAGAAAAAATGGTTCCTTCTAAGGAAGTTAATTATTCAAGTGAAGAAAATAATTTTGATGAAATATCTGGTAATTCTTCTTTAGGAAATATTGTTAAAAATTCATCATCTTCTGGACGTGTTAGTGGTAGTTCCAATACGTATCGTCGTACAATTGGTGGTGCTGCTTCATCTATTTCCAATAAATCAAATGCAACAAAATCGGGACGTGTTCCGCGTGCTCGTCGTATGAGTCTTTCTTTAGTAAGAGTAGATGCATGGTCTGTAGCAAAAGTAACATTCCTTTTAAGCGTTGCAGGAGGAATTATTCAAGTTATTGCTGCAGGTTTAGTGTGGTTGTTCTTGAATATGATTGGTGTATTTGATCAAGTAACGCAGATTGTTTCTTCTACTGGTTTGGATAGTAACGGTTTTAATCTTGCAGATGTGTTCTCACTCCCAACAGTATTAAGTACTGTGACTATTTTTTCAATTGTAGAAATAATTATAATAACCGTATTATCTGCAATAATTGCTCTTCTATATAACGTTGTTGGTTCATTAGTTGGAGGAATTCACATTACTTTAGGTGACGACTGATAGTGTGAATAATTTAGCTTTGGATAATAAAATTCCCACTGTTTACTACGAAGCAGTGGGAATTTTTTATAAGAAAAATAAGAAATTAACGTTTTACTAGTTCGTCACGAATATCTTGTAACAGTTGAATAGTTTTTTCTTCACGCTCTTTTCTTTTTTCTTCTTCAGTTTTTTCATGTTCAATTTGCAACAAATCTGCACCAATTTCACGCAATTTATTAATAGGTAAAACAATGCAGAAATAAACTGCTGTAGCAACAATAAGGAAATTCAATAATGCTCCAATTACTGCGCCAAAAGAAATTGTTGCACCATTCATACTAATAGTTAGAACACCATTAAGTTCTGGCTTTCCACAAATCATTGCAATAAGAGGMTTAATAATATTTATGATTTTAGACTCTAAACTTTATCATCATACTAGATGTTACGCGCGGATAATAAAAAGCGGCCCGCAGTAAAAACCGCGAGCCGCGCCTCCTTCTCATTCATTGCAAGAGCTATAGGGATACTCTCTAAATTATTGCTGATTATGAAGTTTGAACGCGAGTTCTGCCAAATGAACTCCATGCGTTAAGAATTCGTGAGTGCGGCAAACGTAATCATTTTCGCGACCGAGCTTCGCTATGTAACCATTAATGTAATCGACTTCAGTCTTTCGTCCGCGACTCATATCTTGGTACATAGAAGGATAGTGCAGAGGATTTGCAACGCGACTTACGTAATCGATAGCCTCTAGCTCCTGCTGACGCGTATTAACCATACGAATTCCGGCACGATCGCACACGTCGTACGCTTCGTTAATAAGCTGTTGAGCCATATCCATAGCCCCAGGGTACGAAATAAACTGACCCATTTGAATCTGATACATTGTGCACAAAGTGTTAACTACGGAATTGAAAACTACCTTCGCCATGCACGTACCCTTGAAATCTTCCGTAATAGTAGGATTCAATCCGGCAGCTTTAAAGTCGTCTCGCATAGCAAGCTCAACGTCACTCACCTGCTCGTTCAACGCGCACATATTCATAGTTCCAACGCCAACTTTACCAATAAAATCAACGTCGCCCGGACCGTTCAAAACGGTTGCAATCATGGCAGTTCCGCCGTAAATATGATCATCCGGGAAGTACTGCTGCAACTTTTCAAAATGACCCCAGCCATTCATAGCAGCAAACACTACCTGATGCTCTTTAAACAAATGCTTACAACGCTCCAACATTTCCGCAAGCTGCATTTGCTTCATAAACACAATCCACACGTCTGGATCGCCATCATAATCTTCAGGCGTATACATATTAATCGGTACCAAATGACGGTTTTCATGGTCACGGCTCACCATTACGCCGCCTTGCTCGCGAACTTTATTCACATTCTCATCCCAGGCATCAATGAAATCAACATGAATGCCAGCCGTTTCCTGCAACAAAACGCCATAGCGATATCCCATAGCTCCCGAACCGATCATTGCATATTTCATGCCACTCATAGTGACACCTCCTTTTAGGTAAAAATGTGCTTAGGCGAAATTCGTGCATACATGAAAATTCGTCGAAGCGACTGTAAATATAGTAAAAAGCAGTAAGGCTGATTGTAGTGACTAAAATCAGCCAACTGCTTTTTGGTTTTTATAGCATATTACACAGTTTTAGAAGAATGTCAAAATTCTGTACATCGGCAAGGCGCGAACGTCAACTGAATATACTTACAATTTATGCATGCATCACCTACTTACAAGTGAAAAAATTGACGAATTTGAGCAACTGTACCGTAAGAAGCTTGGGCACCAAATCCAGTAGCAGCATATGCCGCTACATAAGAAGCGAGTGACGCTGCATCAACCAACCGCATATCCACAGACAAACACGCAAGCACAGTACCCATAAAAGCATCGCCACAACCCGTAGTATCAACGGCATTGACATGCTGAGCCATAATTCGATGCACCGAATTATCAGCATAATCCAAAACCATAGACCCACGTGAGCCAAGTGTTACTATTGCCTCATTAAAGCCAAACTCATGCATTGCATGAAGCGTATGCTTCCAATCAAATGAATCCCAATCACCGCTATCTGGTTCTGAAATATGCAATAGCTGTGCCATTTCATGCTCATTGACCAGTAAGATATCTGCAGATCGTATAAGATCTTGCGGTAATGTATCCAAAAAAGGCGAATTATTAAGCAAAACTTTTACGCCATGTTCATGCGCTAAGCGAGCGCACATCGTAACCGATTCTAATGGACTTTCCAAGCAAAGCCCTAATACTTTTGCATTAGTAATAGCAGCTTGCACAGATGGCGACTGAATATAATCAATATCAACTTGCGAGTTAGACCCAGGCGCATAAACAATAGTATTTTCGCCACTTTGCGCATCCACTGTAATCACTGTTGCGCCACTGTTGCAATTGGGTACATGACGTACATACGTCGTATCAACACCAGATTCTCGCAAAGCACCAGTAAGAAAATCAGCATTAGCATCATCACCTACAGCACCGAAGATACATACGTGCGCACCAAGCTTTGCAGCAGATACTGCCTGATTACCTGACTTGCCTCCAGGCAGTATTCGTATTTCGTTACCTTTAATGGTCTCACCAGGCATAGGAAGACGATTAGCAACAATAGTATAATCCGCATTCATAGAACCAACTATCGCTACAGTAGGCATCTTCATATTTCGTAACGCAGGCAATGTCTCATGTTGCAAAGCCACGTTAACAGGCTGAATGACTTTAATCTTTTCTAAACTCTCTAACAAGTCAAGCATATGATAACTACACATAATTCTCCCTAAATATTGCGCAAAACAAAGCTTAGAATGGAACGCCACAACGCAGCAACACGTTAGAATACGGAGTAGTCTCACCCGTTCGAATCACGAATTTAGCTTGCGAAACAAGAGCCTTAAACCCTCGTTCGCCATCATGCGGCACATAAGTCAATGGCACACCAAGCAAATCCTTGATCCATGTTTCTGGAACATCATCACAAGCTTCTTCCGCCATAATACCAGACTCAAGAACAAGATCATCCTTTATTGATGCAAGCACATCAGGAAATCGCGGTATTCCAAAAACCAAAGCTAAATCAATAACTTCTACGCCCGCTGGGACAGGCAAGCCACAGTCAGAAACAACAAATTGATCCTTATGCCTCAATTTTGCAATAGCAGCTGCTAATTGTGCGTTCAAGATACCATGAGTTAACATAATTCACCCCATATCGTGGCTCATGAAAGTGACATCAACAATGATCATCACCTTCATAACAAGTGCGCCACCACGAACATATATGATAAAAAATCTTATTAAGAAAACAATGGCGTTGAGAACACTAAAGCATACGGTATTAATAAATTTTACTGTTGCGATTATTTTCACGAAAGCATCATGAATGCTCTCAACACCATATAAATTTTGCATTAGCTATATTAATCCATAAAACTACTCAACATAAACTTTAATG
>NZ_LWSR01000149.1:0-1586 GCF_001660745.1 Gardnerella sp. 26-12 | reverse complement strand
TCGCGAAGCGTTTGCAAGCGCGGCAAGTAGACTACGCGGAAGTAGCCTGGAGTCTGCCAATTAAAGCCTTTGCCGTGCACAATCAGCAACTTCTGATCGCGTAGCAAATCAAGAGCAAACTGTTCATCGTCGTGAATGTTGTATCGACTTGGATCGAGCTTTACAAACATGTAGAAAGCAGCGTCTGGCCGCTCAACGCTTACGCCATCCATCTCTTGAAGCGCGTTATAGCAATACTCGCGCTGCTCATACACGCGTCCGCCTGGCTCCAAATACTTTTCAACGCTCTGGTATCCGCCCAAAGCAGTCTGAATAATCGACTGCGCAGGAACGTTCGAGCACAAGCGCATATTAGACAGCATATTAAGACCCATAATGTAGTCGCGAGCCTTGGATTTATCTCCCGAAAGACTCATCCAACCAATACGGAAGCCAGCAATCATATGCGACTTAGAAAGTCCGCTGAAAGTTACGCAGAACACGTCTGGAGCAAGAGAAGCAATCGAAATATGTTTCTTGCCGTCCATAACAAGACGGTCGTAAATCTCGTCTGCAAAAATAATCAAATTAAACTCGCGCGCAATCTTAACAATCTCTTCCAAAACTTCGCGACTATACAGCACACCCGTAGGATTATTTGGGTTAATAATCACGATTGCTTTAGTGCGAGGCGTGATTTTAGAGCGAATATCGGCAATATCTGGGTACCAATGCGACTTTTCGTCACACATGTAGTGCACAGGAGTGCCGCCGGCCAGGCTCGCGCACGCAGTCCACAGAGGATAGTCCGGGCTTGGGATAAGAATCTCGTCGCCGCAATCAAGCAGCGCTTGCATAGAAAGATTAATCAGCTCGGAAACTCCGTTTCCAGTGTAAATATCTTCCATTTGCACGCCTGGAATGCCCTTAAGCTGATCGTATTGCATAATCGCCTTGCGAGCGGAGAAAAGTCCACGACTATCCGAGTAGCCTTCGCAGTCAATAAGCTGCTGTTGCATGTCGTAAATCACTTCGTCTGGAGCGCGGAATCCGAAAGGCGCAGGATTTCCAATGTTGAGCTTTAGAATATGCGTTCCGTTCGCTTCCATGCGGTTTGCTTCTTCAACAACTGGGCCGCGAACGTCGTAAAGCACGTGCTCAAGTTTGGTGGATTTGTTGAAGGTTCTATGTTTGAGTGTTTGGGAAAGTTCAGCTTCTGTAAGCTGTGGCTGATTTAATTGTGGTTCTTCTGCAGACTGGCAGTTCTGCTCGATTTTTGCGCAAGAATGACCGCTTTTAATTCCGTCGCCGCTGATTCCAAGAATTTCAGCTAGTATGTTACGTACGTCTTTGCGAGGCTCGGTTTTGCCGCTTAAATACTGGCTTAACTGGCTTTTGCCAAGCTTATGACCGTTTTTTGCTGCAAGCTCGATTACGTCAATCTGCTTGTACCCCTTACGCTTCATAGCTTTTTTAAGCTCATCAGCAAAATTCTGTGCCATAATCTGTCTTTCTTGTAAAATCGGCATTTATAAATTGAACAAGTTTATAGCAAAGTTCAAAATATAAGTATTAAATTGAACTATTTCTGTCTCTTATACACATCT
>NZ_LWSR01000148.1:0-1599 GCF_001660745.1 Gardnerella sp. 26-12 | reverse complement strand
CTTTATAACATGATAGATAGGCTTTTGCTTACTGATAAAGAACTTGAAAGTCTTAAGCGTGATAAAGAGGAGTTGCTGGAGCAAAGTATTAAAAGCATTCATCAAAGAATTTATGATGATTCTGCTATTAAAAATTTGCTTTCTACAAATGATAAACTCTATTTCTTCTGTGGCTTGATTATGGCAGGTCTTACCACAGAAGGCGTAAAACCACTTGAAGTAACTGACTTTTATAGTAATGATGATGAGATTGATAATGACGGAAAGAAAATCCTTAATCGTACCAATTCATTCCTGCAAAAGAAGAAATGTCCAAGCGACAAGATTGAGATGGTTAATAATTACTTAAAGCCTGTGTTTGAAAAGCGTGATCTTTGGAAGCCAGTGAATGGTGAAAGCGTAATTAAAGCGGTTTATAAGCAGGTAAAAGAGGAGATATTACCATTACTTGAAAGTAACATTCATTTAGACTTTACGGGTAAAATCTTAAACAGCCTTAATGATTGGGTTTTGATTGATAATGATAAAAAGAACGATGTCGTTTTAACGCCGCGCTTTGTAACAAACTTAATGGCACGAATTGCAAGAACTAACAAAGACTCTTTTGTGTGGGATACCTGCATGGGCTCTTCTGGATTTCTTGTATCTGCTATGGAGCTAATGATTGATGATGCAAAGAGCACTATCAAAGATAATACAGTTTTAGATAACAAAATTAAAAACATTAAGCAAAATCAACTTTTGGGTATTGAGATTCTTGGTAATATTTATATTTTAGCGGTTTTGAATATGATTCTTATGGGGGATGGTTCGTCGCAAATTATTTGTGGTGACTCACATAAGGAAGCTCCTGATTTCATGAAGTCGCATAATTTTCCAGCTAACGTATTCTTGCTGAATCCGCCTTATTCTGCACCGGGTAAAGGGCTTAACTTTGTAGACGAAGCATTATCGAAAATGGAAACAGGTTATGGTGCTGTTTTAATTCAGGAAAATGCGGGTAGTGGTCAAGGTGAAGCGTATGCACAACATATATTAAAGGAAAATACGTTGCTTGCAAGTATCCATATGCCAGCTGATTTATTTAATGGTAAGTCTTCTGTACAAACAGCTATCTATTTGTTTAAGGTAAATCGCGCGCATGAAGTGGATGATATGGTGACGTTTATTGATTTTAGTAATGATGGTTATGCAAGGCAAAATCGTAAAAAGTCAACACAAAAAGTGAATTTGCGAAACGTTGACCATGCTCTAGAGAGGTACGACTAAATTGTAGCAATTTGCCTTGGTAAAAAGCCAAAAACTGATTACTACACCGAGGTAAATGGGTTGGTGATAAAAGACACTATTACTATTAACGGTGATGATTGGACATACAACCAGCATAAAAAGATTGATACTACGCCTACGGAAGAAGACTTTAAGAAAACGGTAGCCGATTATTTGGCGTGGAAAGTGAGTGCAATCTTGAAAGGCGAGGTGCAGTGGGATGAATAAGGAGTTTAGAATTGGTGATTTGTTTGACATTATAAATAACCCTCAGTTAGATAAGGAAAATTTTATATTTAGTGAAAGGGAAAAATATCCTTATTTTACAAG
>NZ_LWSR01000147.1:0-1596 GCF_001660745.1 Gardnerella sp. 26-12 | reverse complement strand
ATTAAATATTACAAATAATCATGCGAGCGCCGCATAGCTAGTGTTTGGCAACTGCGGCAAAACAACAATCAAACCGGCAGTAAAAATCAGCGCGAGTATAGGCAAAAGCTGCCATTGGCACGTAGATGAGAATGCAAATCCAATCCAAGAACCAGTAGTAGCACCAATCGCAAACGCAAGGCGCGCCCAACCAGAAAACTTAGCGAGAGTACTCCCTTTAAACAGAATCTGACGCGCAACAATAATCGGCTCTACTAGTAACATTCCACCAATCGCTTGAAGGAAGAATGCGAAGCAAATCATTGGCAAAAGATTAATAAACATAAGGCAATAAGCGAGCAAGCTCACAGCAATACCTAAAATCGCTACTTTTCTTAAACCGAGTTTTTGAGAAGAGTGCGCATATAAAACGGACGCGAGCACGCTTCCTACACCAGTGAAAATATACAGTATTGTTAAAGATTGAGAGCTATATTGTTTACCGATACCGAGAAGAATATAGGAAACAGAGCATGCAGGAATAAAAGCAACCAAAAGAGATCCTGCAAGAAGCATGATTTTACTCTTGAGTGACGGATTCGCAGATTGCTTAGCTGCAGATTTATTGGCAACGTCATTTTCTTGCGATACTTGCGATACTTGCGATACTTCTCCTTCTTCACTAATCGCTTGCGATTCATTCTCTACATCTTGCAACGCTTCCTCTTCTGCGCAAGACGCTTGCGCAATGTCTTGTTTCATAATAAATCGCGTAGCACAAGCCGCGAAAGAAGTCACGGACGAGAAAATCAAAACCGCAGGAATCGACCAGCTCGCAATCCACGATCCTAATGGAGAGCCAAGTAATGTTCCTGTAATACTTGCCAAAATGCTCACAATGCCGCTGTAGTTTACAATCATGCTGTCGTCGCCGCCTGCAGCATCAACCTCGAAAACTTCGCTAGCAATATCAATCACTTGACCTGTAATCAACAATGCACAAGAAAGAGCTACAAGCGACCACTTCCACGCAGGAGAGCCAAACATAAGAAGCGGCAGCAAACCGAGCACGCCTTCTACGCCCTCAGTCATAGCAAGAGCGCGAAAACCGCCAAGCTTATCAACAATCCAACCAGAGCATGGCGAAAGAAAATCGGCAACCGTCATAAAAGTCTTACGAAAACCAATCACCCAAGCTGGCAAACCCACAATAATAATAGAAGGCAAAACCGATCCTTCATACGCTTGATTGCCGAGCATAGAAAAACAGAAGCCAACCAAAGCCCATCGCAATGCTGGACTAATAGATCTCATACGAATAAAAATATTATTCCGCTTACCAATAGCCTTCATAATAAGCCCCTTATAAATTACATTAATTGTGTTGACGAATCGACATTATTGATTTACGTTTTCTTAGACGACCTATAAGTTCAGCAGGAAAACCATGACGAATAACATGAAAACGTTCCAATCCTGGTGCGACAATTTGCACAACACTAGGATTGCATTTCATCGATTTACGCTCATAGTGGAATGCGTCACGTTTCCATATATCTATTCCGTACTTATGAAGATCATTTACTATATTATTTATCCTGTCTCTTATACACATCT
>NZ_LWSR01000146.1:0-1626 GCF_001660745.1 Gardnerella sp. 26-12 | reverse complement strand
ATATCAAATAATATTCAACACAACCAGATGTCATAAATCTCACTGCAGCATGCTATAATTACACGCTATATGTGTCCATTGAATATTGATTTATTTGATGACAAAAGAAATGATATTGCCACAACCTAAAAGGTTACTCATTATTGAGAAAGAAGGTACGATGACAACTTCACGGTATCCTGAAGGCATGCGGTACCAACCAGGCGAAGATTGGAACTCAACTCCTCATCATAGTCTTGGTTATAGAATGATTAACCGCACGCGCAAGATACTGTGCATGTTTGTTATTTCAGTACTTACATTCTTTTCAACAATCATAGCTGCAGTGTGGTTAGATTTTTCTTCTGCTGTAAGTAACAGAGTCATAAACGTTATATCTAAAGATCCAGAAGCTAATCAAACACTTGATATTAACGCAGGCAAACCAGTAACTTTTCTTGTTTTAGGTCAAGATTCTCGAGATGGGAATAATCAGAGCTTTACACATGACGGCGAAACTGGTGATCATCAGTCAGATACTACTATGGTAGTTCAAATTAGCGCAGATAGATCATACATGAATATCGTTTCTATTCCACGAGATTCTATGGTAAACGCACCAGCATGCGACACTACAAAAGGACATATTCCTGCAAGAAAACATGTGATGTTTAATTCAATTTTCGCCTTAGGATATGCGCAAGGTGGAGATTTAGCTTCAGCAGCATCATGCTCGTTAAAAGCTGTTAATTCACTTACTGGTTTAAATATTCATCATTTTATAGTCGCTGATTTCAGTGGATTAAGCAATATGATTGATGCAGTTGGTGGAGTATCTGTGTGCATCCCAACAGCAACTCGCGATGCCTATACGGGCGTGAATTTCAAACAAGGAATGCAGCATCTTAATGGTCGACTTGCTACTCAATACGCTAGAATGCGTCACGATACAGCAAGCGATGGCTCTGACATAATGCGAACAACAAGACAGCAATACTTGATTAAACAGCTTTTACATCAAGCACTGTCTAAAAACTTATTTACTCAGACAAGTGAGCTTTACCAGCTTGCAAAAGCATCGTTGGGAGCATTGAATATAAGTGAAGGCTTGGCAAATCCTACCACTTTGGTCGGTTTGGCATTAAGCATGCGTAAATTAGATTCTTCACATATTTATGCTCGTACTACTCCTGTTATTCCAGATCCTTATGATCCAAATCGTGTTGTGTGGTCTGATGAAGCAAACAATATTTGGGATTTGATGCGTGAAAATAAACCGCTATCGCTAAATCATAAAACTAACGGCACTAACAAAAAGAATGCAAATAATTCGTCTAAGAATACGAATAATCAAGACAATGAAGATACGGATGACGATAGCAATATAAACGAAAACGACAAGCTTAATAAAACTACAGATCCAAAGAAGATGGGACGTGTTGATCCAAAAACAGGATTAATAAAAAATTCTCAAGGACAACTTATTGATCCAAATACTGGAGGAATTGTAAATCCTGAAAATGGAACTATTCACAATCCACAAACAGGACAATACGTTGGCTTTGCAGACAAGTATGCAAACAATGTACTTTGCGCTGTGCCTAGAAAAAAATAAACACTTAAGCAAGATGTAATCTATGAATATAT
>NZ_LWSR01000145.1:0-1651 GCF_001660745.1 Gardnerella sp. 26-12 | reverse complement strand
GGATTATATTCTTCTTCTATTTGTGAGAATTCGTCGTTATAGCTGTTGTCTGTAAAATCTGTAGCTTGATTCGCACTTGTTTTCATAAGCTGATTAAGCTCATTATTTCTTTGTTTATATAAGACTTGTAGCGCAGTATTATTTGAGAAAGTTTTATTGGTTTCGTTGGTTTCGTTGGTTTTGTTACTGTTAGTTTCGTCATCCTTGTTTAAGTTTTTCAATTCTTTTGCTATTGTTGCTCCCGCGCGATTTCCAAAAAGGCATGCGTCAAGCAAGGAGTTTCCTCCTAATCGATTAGCTCCGTGCACTCCTACGCATGAGCATTCTCCGGCAGCGTATAAACCATAAACAATAGTTTGGTTGTTATTTTGCCATCTATATACTTTTCCATCCAAAGTTATCGGTATTCCGCCCATTGTGTAGTGAGCTGTAGGACGAATTGGGACTAAATCGCAAGTTGGGTCAAGATGAGCATATTTTTCAATAGTTTCTGTGACTTGTGGCAAGTATTCTAACATATTTTCCCGGCTGATATGTGTCATATCTAGCCAAACGCAATCATTATGTGAATTGCTTTGTTGCGTAGTTGTTGAATCGTTTACACCTCTGCCTTCGCGAATTTCTTGGGCAATTGCACGAGAAACAACATCTCTTGGAGCTAAATCTGCATGTACTTCATCGTATTTTTTCATAAAAGCTTCGCCATTTGAGTTCCTAAGCACGCCGCCTTCAGCTCTTGCTGCTTCTGAAAGCAGAATACCAGTATGAGCTAGTCCAGTAGGGTGGAATTGAATGAACTCGCAGTCTTCAAGTTGTAATCCTGCTTTTAAAGCTAAAGCCATGCCATCGCCTGTTAAATCCCACGAATTAGATGTTGTTGCAAATAATCTTCCCGATCCGCCTGTAGCTAAAAGTAGGAATCTAGACTTTATTGCTCGCAAGTTTCCTGCAGATAAATCAAATGCAACAATTCCTTCAACGCTCATAGTTTGATCGTTTATAGCAACATCTGTTACGTAACAATCTTCAGCAAATACAATATTCTCGGAAACACATTGTTGCCATAAGCTATGTAAAATTTGGTGACCAATACGATCTGCAGCAAAAGCTGCACGTTCAATTGGATTCTTTCCAAAATTAGCAGTATGTCCACCAAAACGGCGTTGGTTAATATATCCATTTTGTGTTCGAGAAAATGCTACGCCATCATGTTCAAGCTGAATAACTGTTTTTGGTGCTTCTTTTGCAAGTAGCTTTGCTGCATCTTGATCGCTTAGCCAATCTCCGCCATGAACTGTGTCATAATAATGCCATTGCCATTTGTCGTGCTCTACATTCCCAAGGCTTGCTGCTATACCTCCTTCAGCAGAACCCGTGTGTGAACGCAATGCTGGCACTTTAGAAATCACTAAAATTGATGGTGTTTTTCCTTCTTTTTTCATGCATGCGTATTCTTCGGATTTAATTAATCCTAGTGCTGCAGATAATCCTGCAGCTCCAGCGCCAACAATAATAACATCGTAGTATTCGCTTGATTGCATACTTTTATTTTCTCACATATCTTGTATTGAGCGCGTTATTTTACGCTACTTTTTGCTGTGATAATGTTAAATTTTCTTTATTTTGTACAATAATTCCTTCCAATTCTATC
>NZ_LWSR01000144.1:0-1687 GCF_001660745.1 Gardnerella sp. 26-12 | reverse complement strand
AGATGTGTATAAGAGACAGGTTTATAATGGTTAAACGATATAATGAATCTGACATGAAACAACAGTATGAGCTGTAACAGTAGTTGTTGGCTGGGTGTAAAAAACTACTGCTCGTGGTAGCTCTTACTACTTTGCTTCATTGCGGAACCGTGAATTTTGTATGTGTAGTTTTACTGTGCTACGAAACTAATCGTGTATTTCGAATAGTTTCGCCTACGGTATCGTTTGCGAAGTTTGTAAGATATTTTGCCGCCAATAATTGCGTAAGCCGCTCAAACTATATCGATTAATATGGTAAGGAGAGTTACGTGGACGGTATTCTGTCAGTACTGCTCGATATTTTCAGACAGCCATCTGTTATAGTTGCGCTTATTTCTTTTATTGGTCTTGCAGTGCAAAGAAAGAAATTCTCGGATATTTTGCAAGGATCAATCCGTACTCTTGTTGGTTTTCTTGTTTTAGCAGCTGGTTCTGGAGTTATTACTGAAGCGTTGAACCCATTTGGCAAAATGTTTCAATACGCATTTCATGTGCAAGGCGTAGTGCCGAATAATGAAGCAATTATTGGAACTGTTTTATTGAAGTATGGCTCTGAATCTGCGCTTATTTTCTTCTTTGGAATGATTGTTAATATTATTCTTTCTATTACTTCTCGTTTTAAATTTATCTATTTGACGGGTCACGTAGCTTTCTATATGGCAAGTATGCTTGCAGTTATATTTAATGTTGCAGGATTTAGCATGTGGGAAGTTCTTTTATGGGGTTCAATTGCTCAAGGATTGTTTACGACAATTTCTCCAGCACTGGTGCAGCCGTTTATGAAGAAAGCTTCAGGCAAAGATGATGTTGCTTTAGGACATCCTGCTGGTACTGGTGTTGCTTTGGGTGCGTTAATTGCAAAGCTTACTGCTTCAAAAAAGCGTCCTTCTAAGTCAACTGAGGATATTAAATTCCCAGCAACATTGGGATTCTTGCGTGATACAACAGTTCTTATCACACTTTCTATGGCTGTTATTTATATAGTAGTGGCACTTTTTGCTGGATCTTCGTATGTCGAAACACATTTATCTAATGGTCAAAACTTCATTGTTTTCGTTATGTTGAAGGCTGCAACTTTTGCTGCAGGTGTTTATATTATTCTTGCAGGCGTGCAGATTGTTCTTGACGAAATTGTTCCAGCTTTTAAGGGAATATCGGAAAAGCTTGTTAAAAATGCTCGTCCTGCTTTAGATGCACCAATGACTTTTGGCTTTGCTCCTAATGCTGTTCTTATTGGTTTCTTAGCTAGTTTCTTTGGTGGTTTGCTTGGAATGACGCTTATGGCGATTTTGGGAACGACAATTATTATTCCTGGAATTGTTGCGCATTTCATGGCTGGTGGTGCTGCAGGAGTATTCGGTAATGGTCAAGGTGGAATACGTGGTTGCTTGACTGCATCATTTATTAATGGTCTTTTTATTACTTTCCTTCCGTTGTTCCTTTTGCCAGTGCTTGGCGATTTGGGAAGCGCAAATTCTACATATTCTGATGCGGATTATGGCGTATTTGGTGTAATACTTGGTTACGCAAATATTGTCGGTGGTCGTACTGTTTTAATTTCTGTAATACTTATTGCACTAATATTGTTCTATTCTGTTTCGATATTGATGAATAAACGCGATTCTAATAATTTTGAAAAGGTTGAAGA
>NZ_LWSR01000143.1:0-1768 GCF_001660745.1 Gardnerella sp. 26-12 | reverse complement strand
ATTAATTTACTTAATAAAACGCTCGGCAGCAGCACTAGTGAAGGAAAAGAATCTTCTGATACTGGAAGTAGTACCGTACTTCCAAAACTTGAAGGACCTGGAATTGTTGTAACTCTTAACGACTCTCCTCTATGGAAAGGCGCGGTTAATGGTTCCGGAACATCCGGAAATATTAATGATTACGTAATCCACCAGCAAGATATTGAAGCTGTAGTAAATGCTTTGTGGCGCGGTGGAGCAGAAGCAATAACTATTCAGGATCAGCGAGTATTATTTAACTCCGCAGTTGTTTGTATTGGTAACGTTCTTATGTTGCAAGGTCATCAGTACTCGCCACCGTATAAAATATCTGCTATTGGTCCAATGGATAGCATGGTTGATGCTCTAAACAATTCACCAGCCATACACACCTACAAGGAGTATGTAAGTTCGTTTGGATTAGGATGGAAAGTGGAGAAAAAGAATAATCTGCGATTCCCCGAAGCATCGGCCTTGTTGCAACCATTAAGGTACGCAACAGTTCCTAAAGTGCTAAACAAATAAAATATGTTGCAAAGTCTTCATACATCAATAAAGGAGTAGCACACTATGCAATCTGCTAATATGCAGGAAGGAAAAACGAAGCGTAGCAGCTCGAATTTCTGGTGGCAAGCCGCTGGAATTATTGGCGAACTGTTGATAGCTTTTGCAGTTATTTGCGCATTGTACATTGCATGGCAAATGTGGTGGACTGGAGAGCAGGCTGAGCACACTCAAGTAGAGGCGCGTCAAGCAATATCTTGGCAAAACCCAAAAACTGGCGATAAAACGAAGATTGCTTTACCACAGAATACTGACCCACCTGCTTTAAGCAAACCAAAGTCTGAAGACCTTGTAGCTCGTTTATACATACCACGTTTTGGAAATCAGTGGGAACGAAATGTTGTAGAAGGCATTACGCCAGACATCTTAAGCAAGCGTGGTTTAGGTCATTATCCAACCACACAAATGCCTGGCGCAATAGGTAATTTCGCAGTAGCAGGTCACCGAAATGGTTATGGTCAGCCATTGGGAGATGTAGACTTACTGAAGCCTGGCGACGCAATAGTAGTTCGTACAAAGGATTATTGGTTCGTCTATAAGTACACTTCTTACAAGATTGTTACACCAGATCACGGTGAAGTTATTGATGCAAATCCTGATCATCCTGGTGAGAAACCAACAAAACGTATGCTTACTCTTACAACTTGCGAACCTAAGTATACTGCTGCAACTCATCGCTGGATTAGCTACGCAAAATTCGCTTATTGGGCAAAGATTAGCGATGGCATTCCAAAAGAACTTTCTACTATTGATGAGCAAGGAAAAGTGAAGTTTATTAACAATGAGCAACAATCTCTAGTTTCTCATCTTTCTTCACTAGTGCCAGTTATGGTGGTTGTTTTATTAGTGTATGTGATGATTTTCGCAGCAGGAGCAATCGCTTGGCAATGGCCAGAACTTCGCGCTATTCATTCTGGATTAAAGAAAAAGCCTGATGCAAGCATTTTTGGCGGTCTTTTGCGCATACAACCAGGTATTACAGCGATTCGTTGGATTCTTTCGATTCTGATTTATTTCTTCATTGTATTAGCATTATTCCAGTGGATTTTCCCTTGGGCCGCATCTACAATTCCATTCCTTCAGCAGATGTCTAATTACTCAACAACTGTATGATAACGGGTTAAGTAGTAAGTTTTAAATATTCTTACGATTGCTTTAAAACTTACAAAATAAAAACATTTAAGGC
>NZ_LWSR01000142.1:0-1844 GCF_001660745.1 Gardnerella sp. 26-12 | reverse complement strand
ATCCTTAGGAATAAGTATTTTACGAGTTCTTTTAGGGCTTTTGTTAGGAATTATTTTTGCTGTTCCTGCAGGCATACTTGCAGGAGGCAGTAAACTTGGCAATATTGTAGTTGATAAACCAAGCCACATGTTGAGATCAATTCCATTCCCGGCTTTAGCTCCAATATTAATAATTTTCCTCGGAATAGACGAAACGATGAAAATAGCGCTTATAGCTGTTGGCGTTTTTGGACCTATGTACGTTAATATTCGCGACGGAGTGCGTAATATTGATCCAAAACTTCTTGAATTAGCGCAGGTTTATCACGTTAAAAAATCTACTATTTTTATATCTATTTTGCTTCGCGGCACACTTCCAAGTTTTATGACAGGTTTGCGATTTGCAATATCTGTAGCATGGGTTGCATTAGTGACTTGCGAAACAGTTAATTCTTCTATTGGAATTGGATACATTCTTTCAAGAGCGCAAGAATTCTTTAGGCCAGATCAAATGATGGCATGCGTTATTATGTACGCAATTGCAGGTCTTGGATCTGAGCTTACTACAAACATATTAGAGTATCTTCTTATACCTGAACGCAGATTAGATAGAAAATCACGCAAATAATCTAGTAATATCAACATTTTTCTAAAGTAACTACTTTTTAAAATGCATTAAATTGCTTTTAAGAATTAGTCAATATTTAGATTCAACAACCAAATAATAACAACCAAACAAACAACAGATAAACAAAACAACAAACAAAACAACAAACAAAACAACAAACAAAACAACAAACAAAACAACAAACAAAACAACAAACAAAAGGAGCTGTATATCATGGCTAATTTAAAAATGCGATTTTCTAAAAAGAGCATTATTGCATTAATCTGCGCTGCTTGTGCAACTGTATCTCTTGCAGCTTGCGGAAACTCACAAAAATCATCAAGCGCTTCTTCAAAAGAAGACGCTGGAACTATGAGAGTTGCTTATCTTTCAACAGCAAATTATTTAACTACTTTGAAAAATGAGAAATTCCTTCAAGACGAATTTGGCAAATCTAAGGTAGTTTACACTGGTCCTTACACTCCAGTTGATGGTCTTACTGCTGTTATGAGCGGAAATGCAGATGCTACAACTACTGGAACTGGACGCTTCATTGATTTGATTGCTGAAGGACAACCATGGGTAGCTTTTGCGCTCGAATATTACAATGGTGATTCTCAAGGAATCGTTGCATCCGCAAAAAGCGGAGTGAAAACACTAAAAGACTTATACGGCAAAAAAGTTGCTATTATTCACAACGGTGACACTGGCGATTACATGCTTCACCGCGCATTCGATAAAAGCGGTTTAGACGTTTCTAAAGTTAACAAAGTTGAGATGAGCCCTAAGAACTTCCAGGCAGCATTTACTTCTGGACAGATTGACGCAATTTCCTCATTCGATCAGAATCTTGCTGCAGCAATGACAACTCCAGGCGCAAAATTGCTTGTAAATGCTAAAAAGTACGGCAATATGAACGTTACTATTCACATTGTTTCTAAGAGCTTTGCCAAAAAGCATCCAGATCTTGTTAAGAAGATGTACAAGGCTCTTGTTCGCGAAGCAGAAAAGTCTCATAAAGAAAACAATGTTATTGGAAACGCTTACAAGCAGCTCGGAGCAAGCGAAACTATTATTAAGCAAATTGAAAAGTTTGACAATCCAACTATTCGTCCAATCGATGAAAAAGGTTTGAAAATGATGGAAACTCAGGCTAAAGAATACGTGAAATATGGTTTAATTAAGCAAGCTCCAAAGAATTTGAAAGATTCTGTAATGGATTGCACGAAGTAAATTAATCCATATATCTATAAAACAC
>NZ_LWSR01000141.1:0-1951 GCF_001660745.1 Gardnerella sp. 26-12 | reverse complement strand
TAATAATATTATTGAAGTTAATAACACTAACGATTGCAATGCTTTAAGAGCTGCTTGCGCGCTGGCATGGAGCTTGCAAGATTGCGGTGAAAATATGGAAAATTATACTCTTCCGGAGTTTTCCTTATGACTTTGAATGAGGATTTAAGTAAACTTTCAAATAGCAATATTTCACAACGCTTAGATTGCGCTTTGGTTAATCGTGGTTTAGCAGAAAGTAGGACAACTGCTCAACGTTTAATTCGTGCTGGCGTAGTGAGTGTTGACAATCGAAATATTACGAAATCCTCATTTTTAGTAAACAATTCACATACAATAACAATCGACGAATCAAAAAATACGCAATCTTGTATTAGATACGTTTCTCGTGGAGCACTTAAGTTAGAAGGTGCTTTCGAAGCGTTTTCTAAAAATGGTTTAACTACTTCCAAATCAACTAAAGCTCTAGATATAGGTGCATCAACGGGTGGTTTTTGCGACGTTCTTTTGCAAAGAGGTGTTCATTCTGTAATAGCTTTAGATGTTGGTCATGGTCAATTGCATCCAAAAATAGCTAACAATTCACATGTAATTGAAATGAGTGGCGTAAATATTCGAGATGTGTACGAAGAGAACTTGCCATATAAGCCAAATCTTATAGTTTCGGATGTTTCTTTTATTTCTCTAACGTTTGTTATTCCAGTAATTTCTAGAATAGCTCAATTGCATGCAGATATTGTGCTTTTAGTTAAGCCGCAATTTGAAGTAGGAAAAGGAAACCTTGGAAAAGGTGGAATAGTAACTGACGAGACTTTAAGAATTAAAGCTTTAGAAACAATAAAAAGTTGTGCAAATCAAAACGGTCTAAAGGTTATCTCCTCTTGCGAATCTCCTATTGAAGGAACGCATGGCAATACGGAGTATCTTCTTTATGCGCGTTACGAGAAGTAAGTTAATTATTGAATGTTTAGCATTTTTCAATATGTATCCTAACAATTACAATAGTAGTAGTTGTGTTTAAACAGTACGAAGGGGCTGTATATGCAGGAACATTTCGATACTAATTCCGCTTCGTCGGCTCGTCGTGCTCTTGTAGTTACTCACGCTAGAATCGATGTTCATAGTGATGTGGTAAATCAAGTCAAGACTCAACTTATTAAAGCTGGATTCGTTGTTGACGTATTCAACAGTGCTTCTGTGTCTGATTTTGCTAAAAAAACTACTCGTATAGTTGATGAAAATACGGAAATAGTTGTGGTGCTTGGGGGAGATGGCACCATGCTTCAGGCTGCTGAGTTAGTGCATTGTACTACTGTTCCAATTATCGGCATAAATCTTGGTCATGTTGGTTTTTTGGCAGAATTTGAAAGTTTTCAAATTAATGATGCTATTCGTAGGATTGCAAACAAGGATTACACTATTGACAGGAGAATGGAAGCTCATGTAGATGTGTGGCTTCCTGGCGAAAGTGAGCCTTTAAGTGATTGGGCGTTGAACGATATAACTCTTGATCGCGAAGACAGAGGTCGAATGGTAGAACTTTCAATACGAGTAGACGATGTTGAAATGTCATCTTTTGGTTGCGATGGTGTAATAGTTTCAACTCCTACTGGTTCCACAGCTTACGCATTTTCAGCAGGTGGATCAATCATGTGGCCAAATGTAGAAGCGTTACAACTAGTGCCATTAGCTGCTCATGCTCTTTTTGCGCGTCCTCTAATTATTGGTGCCGGTTCTACTTTTACTATTGACATTCTTAATGAATCGTCTTCTGGAGGTTGGATTTGTTGCGACGGTAGAAGACAGCGCGCTCTTCCTCAAGGATCAAGGATTCAAGTTCGTCAATCAAAAGATGAGCTATTATTAGCTAGACTTTCTGGTGCTCCTTTTACGAAGCGTTTAGTTACAAAATTTGATTTGCCAATAGTTGGGTGGCGTGAGCACAATAATAATTCTTTAAACTGAATTATTT
>NZ_LWSR01000140.1:0-2001 GCF_001660745.1 Gardnerella sp. 26-12 | reverse complement strand
ATATTCACGACACGCAGAATAACAAAAAAATTACAAATATTTTCAAAATGTTTACAAATTGTAACAATACATAAGTTTAGACAGTAATACACATGTTTAGCCAACTCTGCATGTGCTTAACGACGATTACACTTAATACTATGTTTGGCAATACAGATGGTATGAATTACATTGCAAAACCTGACAGTTCGCACACTGACGATAAAAACTCTGCAAATAATGAAATATCAGTAGATATTCATCTTGCTTCCACACCATTGCGCACGCCTCATGCAAGCGATAATAAATATTCAAGAGGCGTTCTAGGCGTAATTACCGGTTCAAACGACTATCCCGGAGCAGCAGTGTTAAGCACAAGCGCTGCAATACATGCAAATATTGGAATGGTCCGTTATTCAGGTCCTCTTCGTGCACAAAATTTAGTATTGCAAGCATCACCTGAAGTAGTAGCATACGAACAATTAAACGGAAAAATCGACGCAATAACAGTTGGATGCGGCATACCAGACGAAAGCCATTGCAACAACGAAACGGCTTTATCTCAAAGAAAATACATTGCTAGCATACTTGCAAAATACTCCAACGAAAACAAAAACGACAACAAAAACGACAACGCTGAAACGCAATTAAATAACAATCTTCCGCCAATATGCGTAGATGCTGGAGCATTAGACTTACTGCCAAAACAAGTTTGCGAAAAAGTAGTTCTCACACCTCATACAGGAGAATTAAGCTCGCTTTTTACTAGATACGATTTAGAAGTAAGCGCACAACAAATAGCCAGCAACCCAACACACTACGCTCAAAAAGCAGCCAATCTTACTGGAGCAACTGTGTTAGTTAAAGGCGCAACAACAGCAGTTGCATCACCATCAAAATTGCACTCTCCTATTTATATTGCACAATACGCTCCATCCTGGCTAGCAACTGCAGGTTCAGGAGATGTTCTAGCAGGAATTTTAGGAGCATTGCTGGCTCAGCACGAAAAAGATAACGAAAACAACGCGAACAACAAAAATTACGCACTTATTGCAGCGAGCGCAGCTGTGATTCACGGAGTTTGCGCAGTATTTGCATCACGCAGCAGTGGAGGAAACAATTACACTCAACTAGTGCAAGACATAGTGAAATCAAAGCGTGCTTTGACTTTGGAACATCCAATTGTGGCAAGCGATATTATAAATGCATTACCGCATGTTCTTGGGATTCTTATTAATATAAAGTAGCGCGCGGAATAATATCGGCAGTGTGCAAGATTAACGCATGAAACAAAATACGCGAATGTAAAATAACGTATGAAACAAAATAGAAGGAGTAGAAATAAATGACTAACGTACAAAATATTGAGATTCATGACGTCATGTTTGACTATTGCAAAGTTCTACTCGAATGGAATTGCCGAAACTGTTTGCAAAAGCAGTTCCCGAATTTAGTTGATACTATTTGCCCTAATGGAAGCTTTGGAAAGAACGATTTAGCCGGGTTCTATGAATTTGAGGACCGCATGGATGGCGGCGAGCTTTTGAAAGATCTTATGCCTGAATACGAACGTCGCTTTGGAAGCGAACTTGCTGAGGCTTTCCGTTGGTATTGCGCTCATTATGACCAAGTTTTGACACGAATGATGCCTGGAATGGTTGATTTATTGCATGATTTACGTAAAGCTGGATACGGCGTATGGGGCTTAACAAATTGGTCTAAAGAAACTTTCCCACTTGCGTTACGCAAATTCCCAGAACTTTCTACTCTTTTGCAAGGAACTATTATTTCCGGTGTTGAGCATTTGCATAAGCCAGAACCGGAAATTTTTGAACTTGCTATAAGTAGATTTGGATTAAATCCGCAAACAACTGTTTTCTTCGACGATAAGCCAGCAAATATTGATGGAGCTCATAGAGTTGGCATGCATGGATTTGTTTTTACAACTGCAGAGCAAGCGCGTAAGGATTTAGCTTCAGTAGGAGTAAATCTCTAATAATTGCTTAAATATTTAGCTTATAC
>NZ_LWSR01000014.1:0-13908 GCF_001660745.1 Gardnerella sp. 26-12 | reverse complement strand
ATTTATCTGAAGTATTAATTTCAGTATTATTTTCAGCACTTCTTACATTTGCATCATTTGAGTCAATGCTTTGTAACTGAGCGATAATGCGCTTAAGCTCATCGTCAATATTGTGAATTGACAACTGAACTGACTGCTCTTCCTCAGGCGGAACAATAGCAATAGTTACTTTCATCAAGCCTCCTTTCCGTGCACTACTGTTAGCGTTTGTTAGCTTTTTGTTTTGTAATTTTGACTATACGGCACTGTAAATAGTCTGTCTTTACAAAATCGCTAAACGGTAGCTTTCGGTAATTAAGCGGTAAAAAGGAGATATTACGCAGATTAAGCCGCCCCCCAAATGCGAATAAGACGCTGGCTTGTAGGGTCAGCTGCAGGACCTTGATCATAAGCATCCAAACGCCAATGAATCGAACCATCCGCGTTAAGACTTGGAATTAAGCGCGCCCAGCGACCATTTCCCATGCCACCAATCGTTTTGTAAGAAGGATCTACTTTATCTAATCCAAGCAGCTTATGAACAGTTTGCGAAAGGCAAGAGCCATGCGAAAACACTAGCAAATCGCGGTCTGCGCCAGTTTTGCGAGTCCAATCTTCTACTGCAGTAGCAGCGCGCTCTCCTACTTCCTGCTTAGCTTCAGCACCATGACGAAGCTCCCCGCCTTTACCTTCGACCCAAGCTTTGAAATCTTCCGGCCACTGTTCGCTAATCTGCTGGCGATTCAAACCTTCCCACTCGCCAAAGAAACGCTCGCGCACACCATTTTCAACTTGCACATGAAGCCCAATCTTATCTGCAAAAGCATGAGCTGTCTGCTGCGCGCGAATAAGCGGAGAAGCAATCGCCACAAAACTCGCGTCCGCTTCTTCCGCTGTAATGCGCACATGCTCAGCGCTGTTCGGATCCTTTGGATCTTCTAAGTCAGAAGCACCAAAAAGCACGCGCAAAGCTTTTCCAGAGCGAGTTACCTGATCCATTCCAGACTCATCCAAAGCAATATCAATCATGCCTTGCAAACGGAACTGTGCATTATACGGAGTTTGACCGTGGCGAATAAGCATAACAGAACGAGCAATTCCTTCATGCGCACTATTAATGGAATTATTTACGTTACTCGCAACATTTTCTACGAAATCAACCATGGTTTGTACCGTACTTTCTTCTTATTATTCAGTTTTGCTAGAATCTTCAGTTTCGCTAGCATGCTCTGGCAGCTGCAAATCGATTGCCGGGCAATCATTCCACAGGCGTTCCAAGCGGTAGAATGCTCGTGCTTCCTCATGCATTACATGAACTACAAAATCGCCAAAATCAAGCAAAATCCACTGTGCTAATTCCAAGCCTTCACGAGATAAAGCCTTGCGTTTGTTGTCTTTCAAGTATAAGTCTTTTTCGATTTCTTCTGCAACACCCAATACTTGACGCTCGTTTGAAGCAGAAACAACTAACATAGCATCCGTAATACCAAGCAAATCGCTTACATCAAAAGCCTGCTCGTTCGTTGCTTTCAAACGGTCTGCAGCAGCGGCAGCAATACGAATTGCACTAATTGAGCTTTCTAAAGCTGTCATAACGTTACTACTCCTTAATTCTCCAACAAACGCTTTTTAGCGTTCCCAAGCTGGCTTCCAATTTTCGACTACATGCTGAGTATTTTCAGAGTACACCATAGAATCAGCCGGAACATCGTGACGTACCACCGATCCAGCGCCGGTAGTAACATCATCTCCCACAGTAACCGGTGCTACAAACAGGTTTCCTGCACCAACGTGAGCACCAGAACCAATCGTAGTATGATTCTTATGCACTCCGTCATAATTTGCAGTAATCGTACCGCCACCAATATTCGTATGCTCACCCAAATCAGCATCGCCAATATAGCTTAAATGAGGTACTTTAGTGCCATTTCCAATATGAGCTTTCTTCATTTCTACGAAAGCTCCTGCTTTACTTTCCTCACCAAGTACGTTTCCTGCACGCAAATACGTCCAAGGACCAATGTTTGCAGCCCTACAAATATGCGATTCCTGTACACGCGAACGTTCAACCACAGCATCCTCATCAATTTGCGCATCAATAAGAGTCGTGTAAGGGCCAACTACAGCACCACTTGCAACCGTAGTACAACCTTGAAGGAAGCACCCAGGAAGCACAGTAACATCTTGTGCGAGCGTAACACTATCTTCAATCCAAGTAGTATCAGGGTCAAGAATAGTTACACCTTCAAGCATCCATTTTTCGCACACGCGCTTATTATGTGCTTTTGCGAGCGCAGCTAATTGCACACGATTATTTACGCCCTCTACAGTAAGCGGATCTGGAGCAGACATTGCACCAACATGACCAAACTTTCGGGCATGTTCCAAAGCATCAGTCAAATAGAACTCACCTTGGGCATTTTGAGAGTTAAGATCTGCAATTGCGTCACATAATACAGTAGCATCGAATACATATACAGAAGTGTTCACTTCATGAATAGCAAGCTCTCCAGCATTTGCATCCTTATGCTCAACAATACGCAAAACGTCACCGTTTGCTTCGCGCACAATACGACCGTATCCAGTTGCATCGTCTAATACTGCTGTAAGAACTGTTGCCACATTGTTATTATTATTGTGAAAATCAACTAAAGACTGCAAAGTTTGCGTATCAAGTAGCGGCATATCGCTTGCGGCAATCAGCACAGCTCCTTTTAATGCTTCACCAGTTTCGTTTTTAGCAATTTCGTTAAGATCTTTAATAGCACATTGCACTGCTCTGCCGGTTCCAGGAGTTTCGTCCTGATTTACAATATGCACATTTTCGTTATAGCTAATAGCAGCAGCAGCTACGCGTTCAGCTTGAGCATGCACAACTACAGCTAGTTTTTTAGGATTTACGCCATTCATGGCATCCATAACACGATTGAGAAATGTTTTACCAGCAAATGGATGTAGTACTTTCGGAGTTTCTGAACGCATACGCGTCCCATCGCCTGCTGCCAAAATTATTGCCGCAGTTACATCATGCTTTTCCACGCATACGCTCCTTATACTATTTTAATAAATTTCGCTGTATGTAATTCTATTACTTATTAGCAGCGTTCAAAACAAAAAACGCCACTYGATTCAACGAGTAGCGCTTCAAGTAAGCTCCCTCACCTGGATTCGAACCAAGACAAAGGGTTCCAAAGACCCGTGTGCTGCCATTACACCATGAGGGAACGGCGGAAAAACCGCCAAGTCACTATTATGCCATAATATCGAAAAACGTCAAATTGGCGTGCCGAAAAGCAAACCGTACGAAATCAATACTTAAGCAAATAAGAATCCTTGTCCGTGATGCTCAGGATAAGTGTCGAAAAGCTTAGCAACCGAACCATCCTCAAACACTGCTTTAATAGCGCTTGCAAGAAGCGGAGCAATTGAAAGAACAGTCAAACCATCCCAACGCTTCTCTTCTGGAATTGGCACAGTATCAGTCAAAACAACTTCCCTAGCACCACAAGACTTCAAACGCTCGACTGCGGGACCAGAAAGCACGCCGTGAGTTGCAACAACTGTAACAGACTTAGCTCCAGCTTCCTTCAACACATTGCAAGCTCCTGCAATAGTTCCTGCAGTATCGATCAAGTCGTCAACCATAACGCAATCGCGTCCAGCAACGTCACCAACGACGCGATTTGCAACCGTCTTATTAGGGCAAGTGATATCGCGAGTTTTGTGCACAAAAGCCAAAGGACCGCCACCTAAGCGCTGAGCCCACTGTTCTGCTACGCGAATACGACCAGCATCAGGAGACACAACAGTTACGTTTGCAAGATCATCGCGGAAACGATCACGTACGTAATCAACCAAAACTGGCATAGCAATCAAGTGATCAACAGGACCGTCGAAGAATCCTTGAGACTGAGCTGCATGCAAATCGACGCTCATAATGCGATCAGCACCAGCAGTCTTTAGCAAATCAAACATCAAGCGGCAAGAAATAGGTTCGCGACCGCGATGCTTTTTATCTTGTCGAGAATAACCAAGCAACGGGCATACTGCAGTAATTGAACGAGCAGAAGCCCTCTTCAAAGCGTCAATCATAATTAACTGTTCCATAATGGACTTGTTAACAGGATCACTGTGGCTTTGAAGCACGAATACATCTGTACCACGCACAGATTGCGTATAGCGAACATACATTTCACCATTAGCAAAATCGTATGCCGTAGTTTCAAGTACATCAATTCCAAGCTGATCAGCTACATCACGAGCAAGCTTCGGATGTGCGCGACCGGTAACGAGAACAAGGTTTTTATCTGGCTTTCCTTCAAGGACGATGCTCACCATATCTCCAAACATTAGTTCGCTTTAATTCGCGAAATGAACATAATCAATACTAACTTTTTGCACAGACGATAAACGACAAGCCTACAAAATCAATAATTACGCACGATATAAACCATGCTTAACTATGTATTGAACTACTCCATCTGGAACTAAATACCACACCGGCTCACCATGCTCAGCTCGACGACGAACATCAGTAGAAGAAATAGACAACGCTGGAATCTCTAAAATATCAACCGGCAAATGCGTAGAATCACAATGAACCATATCGTCACGATTCGCCGCAATACCAGTATCATTCGTATGCATTTGGCGAGGCATTAACGGAGAATTAGAATCTGCTAGCTTTTCTGGTCTCGAATAGCCAGGACGAGTAACAGCCACAAATCGAGCCAAATTCCACATTTCGCGCGCATTTTTCCATTGCATTATTTCAGCAATAGCGTCAGCTCCAGTAATAAAGAAAAGCTCAGCATCCGGATGCTGCGCGTGAATATCTTTCAAAGTATCAATAGTATAAGTAACTCCAGGGCGATCAATATCAACCCTAGAAACAGTGAACTTTGGATTTGATGCTGTTGCAATAACAGTCATTAAATAACGATCTTCTGCATTCGTAACTTTTTTATCAAGCTTAAAAACAGGCCTACCGGTAGGAACGAAAATAACTTCGTCAAGATCATAAACCCAAGCAACTTCTGAAGCAGCAACCAAGTGGCCATTGTGTATTGGATCGAATGTGCCGCCCATAATTCCAATGCGTTGACGTTCATGCACATTGCCACGAGTAGAAGTACGTTTATGAACTGAATTCACAACCGCAGGAGGAGCCGCTTCTTTACCAGTAAACGCGCCATGAAATAGGTCAGACATGCGACGTTCTGCATCTTCGTGAATTTCAGGACTCATTCGCCTCAGATTCCTTGTCCTCCACTTGAGTTTCATTCACTAACCCAGATGCAACATTTGCGCTATCCGGATTAATATTGCCCATTTCTTCATCCCACTCATCTTTTACGACACGCTGGATTTCGGCAAAAGTTGGAAGAGGGAAATCTGGTTGATACGCACCACGAATTTTCGCTACAGATTCCGAAATTTTAGCAAGCATGGATGTCATGCCATCAATATCATGATCACGTTCTAATTCGCTAAACTTAATAATATTCTTTTCCATATTGCGAACATTTTTAAGAACATTATTAAACGAAGTTTCATCAGGAATAGTCACATCATTCGAATCAGAATCTGGCCAGCCCATCAACACTGCGTCAGCATACTCAAGCGATGAACGTTGCGATGCAGAAGCAATACCATCTTCAATTTGCACCAAAAAAACATATCGCACAATGGACAAACGTTCAGCAGCAACATCAAGCGCCTCAGCTGTACTCAAATTCACGTCATTATTAGGCATACTCTTACCTTACCGCCACGTAACTATTAAAACCAGTACTACTCGCGTATCTGCCCATCTCCGTAGCCGATCCATTTGGTTGTTGTCATTTCAAACAAACCCATAGGGCCTCTTGCATGCAATTTTTGCGTAGAAATACCAAGTTCTGCACCAAAACCAAACTCGCCGCCATCCGTAAAGCGCGTTGAAGCATTTACCATAACTACAGCGGAATCAACACTTGCAATAAAACTTTGAATAGTTGAATAATCTTCAGCAATAATGGTTTCAGTATGACCAGTAGAATATTTCGCAATATGAGAAGCTGCATCAGTATAATCATTTACAACTTTCACACCCATATTCAGCGACAAATATTCTCGCTTCCAATCTTCCTCAGTGGCACACTCAAGCTGCAATCCTTGAATATTAGCGGATTGTAAAATATCGTAAGATTTATCATCTGCATGCAAAATTACATTATGCTCAGCTAAAGCAGCAGCGATTTTTGGCAAAAATTCTTGCGCAACAGCTTTATGCACTAATAATTTTTCAGCAGCGTTGCACACGCCCACTCGTTGCGTTTTTGCATTAATAATAATCGGTACAGCTTTTTTAATATCAGCGCTTTTATCTACATAAATATGTACGTTTCCAGCTCCAGTCTCAATAACAGGAACCGTAGATTCTTGAACAACTGCTGCAATAAGATTTGCGCTACCTCTAGGCACAAGCACATCAATATGACCGTGAGCATGCATCATTGACGTAGCTCCGTCTCTTCCTAAATCATCAACAGACTGAATCAAATCAGCACTAAAGTTAGAATTTTTAAGAACCGATTGTATAACTTCAATACTCGCCTGATTCGTATGGAGAGCCGCGCTTCCACCACGCAAAATCGCAGCATTTCCAGATTTAATACACAAAGCAGCTACATCAATAGTTACGTTTGGACGAGCTTCGTAAATCATTCCCATAACGCCCATTGGAACTCGAATTTGCGAAAGTTTAATGCCATTAGGAAGAGTGTATCCGCGAACAACCTCTCCTACAGGATCTTGCAATTGTGCAATTTTTCGCACGCTTTTTGCAGAAGCTTGGATTCGCTCTTCGTCAAATTTAAGCCTGTCGAGCTTTCCAGCATCCATTCCTTTAGCTTCAGCTTCTTTAAGATCTTTTTTGTTAGCCTCAGCAATATTTGAAGCTGCATACTCTAAGGCATCTGCCATTTTTTCGAGAAGCGCATTTTTTGCGCGAGTGTCTGCATGAGCAAAATTACGCCACGCTTTGCGCGCACAATCCGCACGAGCATTCACTAAATCATCAACAGACAACGTTTCCCCCTATAGATTATTTGCCTAATCGCCAATTAATTAATAGTAAAACAAAAGCATTTATACATATGAGATTAGCACACGCCCATTCGCCCAGCACTTCAGGTACCATAATTTGAWATWAKTTGTGTAAATTATTTGCGATTGAAAGTTCTTGAAAACAAAACTTGAGTCTAGTACACTCAAGTTTTAGGAATAAAGTTATAGGAAAATCTGTTATACGTATCAGATACATGAAAGTGAAAGCTCGTTAGAACTCGAAAGCATCGTCAAAAAGCTTGAAATTGCAATAAAAGTTGCAGCGATTTGACTTAACTGAAATGTGTTTTAGAGCTTTCGTGGAAGTGAGGCAGATATGGAACAAAAGTTTACAACCTTAGCGCAAGACGCATTAAGCGACGCTGTGCAAAGTGCAGCGGCTGCTGGCAACGCGCAAGTTGACACTCTGCATTTGGCGGATGCTTTACTTCGCCAAGAGCAGGGCGTCGTTCGCGCGCTTATTGCTCAGGCGGGGGCGGACGCGCAACAAATCGGTGCTGAAATTCGTAATGCATTAGTGGCATTGCCTTCATCTACTGGTTCAACTACAACTAAGCCAGATGCAAGTCGTCAGCTTTTGGCTGCCTTAAGCCAGGCAGAAAAAGAAATGCGCGCAATGGGAGACGAATACGTTTCTACGGAACACATGCTTATTGGCATGGTTGCTAGCGAACCAAACGCTGTTGCGGATATTTTCAAAAAGCACAATGTTTCTGCAGACGTGTTGAGAAAAGCTGTGCCAACTGTGCGCGGAGGTGCGAAAGTTACAAGTCCAGACGCGGAAGGCAACTACAAAGCGCTTGAAAAATATTCGGTTGATATGACTGCGCGCGCTCGCGAAGGAAAGCTCGACCCAGTAATTGGGCGCGATCAGGAAATTCGTCGCGTGATTCAGATTCTTTCTCGCCGCACGAAGAACAATCCTGTGCTAATTGGCGAGCCGGGCGTTGGAAAAACGGCAGTTGTAGAAGGATTGGCTCAGCGAATTGTGGCAGGAGATGTGCCTACGACTTTGCAAAACAAGCGTCTTATAAGCCTCGATTTGGCTTCGATGGTTGCAGGTTCGAAGTATCGCGGCGAGTTTGAGGAACGCTTAAAGGCAGTGTTGAAGGAAATTCAGCAATCGGACGGTCAAATTATTACGTTTATTGACGAAATTCACACTGTTGTTGGCGCAGGATCTGCAGAAGGTTCAATGGATGCTGGCAATATGCTTAAGCCAATGCTTGCGCGCGGTGAGCTGCGCTTGGTTGGTGCAACTACGCTTAACGAGTATCGCGAGCATATTGAAAAGGATTCCGCGCTTGAACGCAGATTCCAGCAAGTGTTTGTTGGCGAGCCTTCTGTTGAAGATACGGTGACGATTTTGCGTGGACTTAAGCAACGTTACGAAGCGCACCACAAGGTGACGATTAGTGACGATGCAATCGTAGCTGCAGCAACGCTTTCAAACCGATATATTACTGGCAGACAGCTTCCAGATAAGGCGATTGATTTGGTGGATGAAGCGGCAGCTCACTTGCGTATGGAGCTTGATTCTCAGCCAGAAGAGATTGACGAATTGCAGCGCAAAGTTACGCGTCTTGAAATGGAAGAAATGCAATTAAAGAAGGCGGAAGATGCTGCTGCGCGCGAACGCTTAGAAAAGTTGCAGGAAGAATTAGCTAACTCGCGCGAAAAGCTTTCTGGATTGAAAGCGCGTTGGGATGCGGAAAAGGCTGGCCATAACAAGGTTGGTGATTTGCGAGCGCAACTCGACGCTAAGCGCGTAGAAGCCGACAAATTCACACGTGAAGGCAACTTGGAACAAGCAAGCCGTATTTTGTATGGCGAAATTCCAAGCATTCAAAAAGCTTTGGAAGAAGCGGAGTCTGAGGCCGCTAATGCTAAAAGTGAAGCGAAAGAGCCAATGGTTCCGGATCAGGTTGATGCTGATTCTATTGCAGGAGTCGTTAGCGAATGGACGGGCATTCCTGTTGGTCGCTTGATGCAAGGCGAAAATGAGAAGCTGCTCAACATGGAAAAGGAGCTTTCTAAGCGTGTGGTTGGTCAAAGCGAAGCAATTCAGGCTATAGCGGATGCTGTGCGCAGAAGCCGTGCTGGAATTGCAGACCCGAATCGCCCGACTGGTTCGTTCCTATTCTTGGGTCCTACTGGCGTTGGTAAGACGGAGCTTGCTAAGGCTCTTGCTGACTTTTTGTTTGACGACGAGCGTGCAATGGTTCGCATTGATATGAGCGAGTACATGGAAAAGGCTTCCGTATCGCGGCTTATCGGTGCTGCTCCTGGTTACATTGGCTACGAGGAAGGCGGCCAGCTTACTGAAGCTGTGCGTAGACGTCCGTATTCTGTAGTGCTTTTTGACGAAGTCGAGAAGGCACATCCAGAAGTATTCGACGTTTTGTTGCAGGTTTTGGACGATGGTCGTTTGACTGACGGTCAGGGTAGAACGGTTGATTTTACGAATACGATTTTGATTATGACGTCAAACTTGGGTTCGCAATTCCTTGTGCAAGAAGGCTTGGACGATGCTGCTAAACGTAAAGCTGTTATGAACGCTGTTCACGCTGAGTTTAAGCCAGAGTTCATCAACCGTTTGGATGAACTTGTTATGTTCCATCCGTTGAGCCGCGAAGAGCTTGGTGGAATTGTGGATATTCAAGTTCGTCAAGTGGCTGCACGCTTGAGCGACCGCCGCATTAGCTTGGATGTGAGTGACTCTGCTCGCACTTGGCTTGCGGAGCATGGCTACGATCCAGTTTATGGTGCTCGTCCTTTGCGCAGATTGGTTCAAACGGAAATTGGCGACCAGCTTGCGCGATTGTTGCTTTCTGGAAAGGTGCATGATGGCGCTCGCGTAGTTGCAGATTGTGAGAATACTAGCGACCATGTGACCCTAAAGATTGCGTAGTGCCTGCATTCTTTAATGTAGTCAAATAATGTAGTCAAATAAAACAAAGCGTGCTGTTTGTTGGATTATTCCCCAGTAGACAGCACGCTATTTTTTTATCTAAATAAAAAATGTGTAATATACGGGGTAGCATTCGTGTATGCTATGCGCGTAAGTAGCTTTAAAAACGAAAGGACCATAATGGCACAGGATTATGATTCTCCTCGTAGCAAAGATGAGGACGAAGAGTCGTTGGAAGCTTTGAGTAAAGGTTCTCAAAATTCAAACAGCGATATTGACGATGATGAAAATGCTATTGCTGAAGACTACGAGTTGCCAGGTGCTGATTTAAGTAACGAAGATGCATCCGTAACTGTTATCCCTATGCAAGGCGATGAATTTATTTGTTCTGAATGCTTCTTAGTTAAGCATCGCAGCCAGTTAGCTGAAACTAATGCTGATGGTCAGCCTGTTTGCAAGGAGTGCGCAGCTTAAATGGCATATGACGAGACCTATACTGGCCCCGAACAGGTTGAGGTATTAATTAAGTATCTCGATGATGAAACATCTAGATTACAGCCGCTTTGCTACGCGCATGCAGGTGATGCAGGTGCCGATTTAAGAACTACCCAAGATTTTACTTTGCGTCCTTTCCAGAGAGCGCTTGTTCCTACTGGAGTTGCTATAGCTTTACCTGCAGGTTATGTTGCTTTAGTGCATCCTCGTTCTGGTTTAGCAGCAAAACAGGGTGTGACTGTGCTAAATGCACCTGGAACAGTTGATGCCGGGTATCGTGGTGAAATTAAGGTTCCTCTTATTAATTTAGATCCTGAGAACACAGTGCAATTTCATAAAGGTGATCGTATCGCTCAAATGGTTATACAACGTTATGTAGAAGCACGATTTATTCCCGCATCTAAATTACCTGAATCTGATCGCTCTGATAAAGGTTTTGGCTCCACTGGCGTACAATAATCTTTTTATAAATATCCGACCGGTTTTTAAAACTGAGTCGGATTTATTGTATGTATTTTTTGTTTTGGTAGTGTATTGAGCGAATTGCAGGTAGGATAGTAAAAAGTACCAGGAGGTGCCAAATGGGTGAACTTCAAGAGGATGTAAAAGGATCCAATAGGCTCGGATGTGAAATCAGCGAAGATTCTCGAAATCCATTATTGCCGATATTGAGCATGTGCAAATGGCATCATCCTAATGAGGATATGAGCATTCTTCATAGAGCTTATGATTGTGCTGTAAAGCAGCATACAGGTCAAAGACGCAAATCTGGTGAGCCATACATTATTCATCCTCTTGCTGTAGCTCAAATTCTTGCAGATCTTGGAATGGGACCAATTGTTGTTGCTTCAGGATTATTACACGACACTGTAGAAGATACAGATTACACGCTAGAAGAATGTCGAGCTGAATTTGGCGATACTGTAGCAGGTCTTGTAGATGGTGTTACAAAAATATCCAACATGGAATATGGCGAAAGTGCTCAAGCAGAAACTATTCGTAAGATGGTTGTTGCAATGAGCCGCGATGTGCGAGTGCTTGTAGTAAAGCTTGCGGATCGTTTGCATAATGCTCGTACTTGGAGGTATGTTAAGCCATCAAGTTCACATAAAAAAGCAAGAGAAACTCTTGACGTATATGCGCCTCTTGCTAACCGTTTAGGCATGAATGCAATTAAAACTGAACTTGAAGAGCTGAGTTTTAAAGTACTGTATCCAAAAATTTATAATGAAATTGTTGTTTTAGTTGCTCGTAGAGCAGGTCAGCGTGAAGTTTATTTACGACAAATTCTTGAAGAAATTAATGCAGATCTTGCAGAACAACATGTTAAAGCATCGGTAAAAGGTCGACCAAAAGATTATTTCTCTATTTACCAAAAGATAATCGTTCGAGGTCATGATTTTGCTAATATTTACGATTTAGTTGGTGTGAGAATAATAGTCGATTCTATTCGTGACTGTTATGCAGCATTAGGTGCAGTGCATGCTCGATGGAGCCCTGTTCCAGGACGTTTTAAGGATTACATTGCAACTCCAAAATTGAATATGTATCAAAGCTTGCATACTACAGTTGTAGGCCCTGGTGGAAAGCCAGTAGAGATTCAAATACGCACATGGGATATGCATAGGCGTGCTGAATTCGGCATCGCAGCTCATTGGAAGTACAAAGCTAATGGTCAGGCTGGTCGCGCTTTAAGTAAGCCTGATAATGATGATTTAAAACGCGAAAATAATATTGATGACAAAAAAGAGCTTAGCGAAGCAGATAATCTTAAGTGGATTCAACAGCTTGCTGATTGGACTAGTGAGACTCCAGATTCAGATGAATTCTTAGGTTCATTAAAACAAGATCTTGGTGCTTCTGAAGTTTATGTTTTTACTCCAAAGGGGAGTATTGTTGCGCTTCCGCAGGATGCAACTCCTGTTGATTTTGCATATTCTGTGCATACTGAAGTTGGTCACCGCATGATGGGTGCGCGTGTAAATGGACGCTTGGTTCCTCTTGATACGAAACTTTCAAACGGTGACACTGTAGAGGTGCTTACTTCAAAGTCGGATACAGCTGGACCATCTCGCGATTGGCTGAGTTTTGTAAAATCTCCTCGTGCTCGAAATAAAATACGCCAATGGTTTAGCAAGGAACGCCGCTCTGAGGCGATTGAAGAGGGTAAGGATGAGCTAACTCGCGCTATGCGTAAACGTAACTTGCCTTTAACTACTTTGATGACGCAGCAGGCATTAATTGGCGTTGCTGATGAATTGAATTTGCCTACTAATGTTGAGTCTTTATATGCGGCTATTGGCGAAGGTCAAGTTTCTACACAGAATGTTATTTCGCGTTTAGTAAAAGATGCGGGCGCTGATGAAGTTGCAGAAGAAGTAGAACAAGAAGCATTGCCTTTACGCCATGTTGAGCGCAGCCATAAGTCTAACGGTGCTTTGGGAGTATCAGTTAAGGGTGTTGGAGACGTTTGGGTCAAGCTTGCAAAATGTTGCATGCCAGTTCCAGGAGATATGATTATTGGTTTTATAACACGAAACCAAGGTGTGTCTGTGCATAGGACTGACTGCCAGAACATGCTCGATTTGCAAAAAACTCAATCAGAGCGCGTTATTCCTGTTCAATGGACTAGCGATAAAGGCTTGTTCTTGGTTAAGGTCCAAGTTGAAGCATTGGATCGACAACATCTTCTTTCGGATGTTACTCGCGTTCTTTCAGATCATGGAGTAAATATTCTTTCCGGAACTATTGCTACAGGCGATGACCGTGTTGCAACAAGTCAATTTACCTTTGAAATGGCAGATCCTCAGCACTTAGCAACTCTACTTGCTGCTATCCGTAAAATTGAAGGCGTTTTTGACGTTTACCGCATTACGGGAGCAAAAGATAGCGCAGAGCCGCGTTTGCGAAAAATGGAACGAGGAAATCTATAAAAGATGGGCACCCCAGCTTTGGAGTGCCCATCTTTGTTTTTGCGCAAATAGTATTTGTTTAATGTAATAAATACGAAAAACGCTTAATTTCAGGCAGTAACAGCCTTCTTCAACAAGGAGCCAGCGGAAATACGTACACCGTAAGAAGCTGGAATCTTGATGGTTTCACCGGTACGCGGGTTGCGGCCAGTGCGCTCAGCACGCTTTACGCGTTCTGCGGAGAACAGACCAGTAAGCTTCAAACCTTCACCGGACTGTAAAGCCTCAACGAACACATCCTGGAATGCGTTGACGGCGGCTTCGGCCTGTGCCTTGGTCAGGTTGGACTTCTGTGCGATCTTAGAAACGAGATCAGACTTGTTGTATGCCATGCAGCATCCTTTGTGTCAGGGGACCTTCTCTTCAAAGGTCACGTTCATACTAGATATTAGTACATTTTCCCTACAAATGTAGCCATTTTTGCATTTTTTCTTAATATTT
>NZ_LWSR01000139.1:0-2014 GCF_001660745.1 Gardnerella sp. 26-12 | reverse complement strand
TTTTAAATTTATACTATTTTCTCACATTAGCATACACAAAAAGATGTGGCGTGTAGCCAAAAGACTACACGCCACATGCTATAAGTTAAGCAATCAGCTTAGTAAACTTGCGCGAATTATCGCTACAAATTTACTTACTTCTGCCAGCCCATATCCTCTGGGTAGGTGCTTGCGTAACCAGCAGGGCCGTTGTTAGCAAAGCCCTTCTTGAACACCTGGTAAATAGGAGGAGCAGAAACTGGAAGAGTTCCGTAGAGTGCGAGAGCTGCAGACTCTGCCTTGTTTGCATAATCAGTCTGTTCCTTGTAATCGTAGGTCTTGCCAATCTTGTTGAGCATAGCATCAATCTTCTTATTGCCAACGAGACCGAGGTTGGAATCGCTATCAGACTTGTAAACCTGGCTTGCTGCAGACAAGAAGCTCAATGGAGATGTGGACTGCCATGCCAATGGAAGCACCTGGTACTCGTGCGAAGCAACAACCTCGGAGAACTTAGCAACAGCATGGTTCACAGTCTTGCACTTAATTCCAGCCTTCTTCATCATGGCCTGGAATGCGTTAGCAAGAGCTGCCTGAGTAGAATCATCGCCGAAGAAGGTGAAGGAAATCTCAAGAGTCTTGCCATTCTTGGCGTAGTAGCCATCCTTGCCCATCTTGTAACCAGCAGCTTCAAGGGTCTTCTTAGCGTTTTCGGTGTTGTACTTGCCGTCAGCAGGAAGATTGTTCTTGTAGCCAGCCTGGAACATGGAGAGAAGCTCAGAACCTGGCTGCTCGCTCTTCCAGTTCATGCCCTGGAACTGAATCTTGTTGTAGGTAGCAACGTCGAATGCCTGAACAACAGCCTTACGAACTGCAAGCTCGTTAAGTGGCTTGGACTTAGCGTTGAAGTTAAGCACGCGAACCTTGGTGCTGTAGCCGTAACGCAGCTGAGCGCCCTTAACGCTACGAGCAGACTTGATTGCGTCCTTAGAAGAAATGGTATCGGTTACAGCATCGATTTCACCGTTCTGGAAAGCGTTCAAAGCTGCAGTATCTTCCATACGCTTTACAACGACCTTATCGAGCTTTGCCTTCTTACCCCACCACTTTGGATTGCGGGTGAAAACAACCTGATTTTCGGTTGCGGATTCAATCTGGAATGGACCTGCACCCCACTCGTTGTGAGGATTGTTTACCCAACCCTGGTTGAAGGTCTTAACGTCACCGGCCTTTGGATGAACCAGTGGAGCGAAAAGCATTTCCCATGTTGCGCATGGCTTCTCATAAGTCACTATAACCTGCTTTGGAGTGGAACCTTGTTCAACACTCTTGATGCAGTCATAGCCTTCAGTACTTGGGACGGAGTATTCCTTGTTCTTTCCGTTCAAAGCCTGCCAAGTAGCCTTAAATGCGGTGTAATCAATATCAGTGCCGTCATTCCACTTGGCCTTTGGGTTCAAGTTGTACTGAACAACGAGTGGCTTATCGCTAACCTTCTTGACGGAAGTGATGTAGTCAGGGTTGTACTTAAGCTTTTCACCCTTAACGGTGTCATAAGCCATAAGATTTGGCTGGTAGAAGCCCCACAAAGTATTCATGTAACCAGAGTTACCGTCGTTAGAAGCGTAATTCCAGTTTGGACCGAGAACAGGAAGAGCAACGGTGTAAGTGCCGCCGTCCTTAACGTTGTCACGTGACTGTGGATTATCGTAACGCTTGTTGACATCTGGCATTGGAAGTTCGCCAGTGTAAGAAGTGTCAACACCAGCAGCTGGCTCTTCAGTCATACCTGCTTTACCAGCATTGTTAGTAGCACCGCCGCAAGCGCCGAGCAGCATTGCAACAGAAAGTGCAGCTGCGGCAAATACAGTCAGTTTACCTGCATTTGTATTTTTCATGATTCCTCTCATTCCCCGGATGATGTCCGTCTTCCGGTATGTTGTATGAGTATATACAACTCTATGACATTCGACAAATCGTTTTCACAAAATATTGATTTTTTTCTTTTCAACTTTATGAAAATTAGGCAAAAAAG
>NZ_LWSR01000138.1:0-2074 GCF_001660745.1 Gardnerella sp. 26-12 | reverse complement strand
TTGTGATATTGTTAATTTATGTTAGAATTTCAACATATTACAAAGCGTTTTGGTGCAAAGACAGCGCTTAACGATGTTTCTTTCGTCGCCGAAGACGGTAAAGTCACGGGCTTTTTAGGACCTAATGGCGCTGGTAAATCTACAACCATGCGTTGCGCGTTAAATCTTATTCATGCAAATAGTGGCACTTCTCTTATTGACGGCAAACCTTACGCAAAAATTGCATCCCCAATGACGGAAGTTGGCGCAGTTCTTGATGCAAAGTCTGCTCACAGAGGTCGAACGGCTTACAATCACCTGTATTCATTGGCTTTAACTCACGGAATATCAAAGAAACGTGTCGATGAAGTCATTGATATTACTGGTTTAACTAGCGTAAAAAATCGCAAGGCAGGTTCATTCTCGCTTGGCATGGGTCAGCGTCTTTCCATTGCTGCGGCTCTTTTAGCAGATCCACATAATCTCATACTTGACGAACCGGTTAATGGTTTGGATCCGGAAGGTGTTAAGTGGGTTCGCGAATTATGCAAGTATTATGCAAGCCAAGGTCGTGCAATACTACTTAGTTCTCACTTAATGAGCGAAGTCGCGCTTACTGCAGATAATCTTGTGATTATTGCGCACGGAGAAATTTTGGCGCGCACAACAGTACAAGATTTTGTTAATGCACATTCTCAGCATGCTATACGTTTAGTGACACCTGAAGGCGAAAAACTAAAGTCTGTGCTCACTCAGAATCATCCGGAATGTAAGATTTTGTCTGATAATCGCACACCTCAAGATGTTCAAGAGGGCGAACTTTTTAAGGTAACAGGTTGTGAGCTTAATCAACTTGCTCGCGAAATTGCAGATAATCAAATTATGGTTTACCAGCTAAATCAAGAGCATGCATCGCTTGAGGAAGCATATTTGGCTCTTACGCACGGCCAAGAGCAGTACGTAACAAAAGCATTGCCAAATGCTACTGCTGCGACTGGAACGCAATATGCGGATGGAGGAAATGCAAAATGAGTGAGCAAATTAATCAATCTGTTGATCAATCTGTTAATCAAGAAACAAGCAACTCTTACAAAACCGGCAGAAGCATGAACGCTCAGCATCTACGTCTTACATTTATGCACTCGCTTAAATCTGAGATGGTTAAGTTGCGTGGACTTGCATCAACCTGGTGGTGTATGGCATTGGCCATTGTTTTGCCTGTAATTTTCAGCTTTATTATCGCGATTGTGCAAAAAACAATATCTAAAGTTGACTTTACTAAACATGGTGCGTCTGCTGGCAAATCAAGCGGTGTAGTCACCATGGGGCCGAGCGATAAAAGCAGCCTCATTTCTTCTCAAGAAGGTATTTTCAACTTAGTTATTAGTTTTGCCTCTATATCTTTGATTATTATTGCGATTTTTGCAGTGCTTGCTATAACAGCTGAGCATTCCACAACTTCAATTCAAGCTTCGCTTACGTCTGTACCACGCAGGGGTATGTTCTTTACTGCTAAGTTTGTTGCAATCACAATCTACGTTTTTGTTGTGCAACTTATTGCAATGGCAGTTTCGTTAGTTGCTGCAGAATTAGCATTTATGGGTGAGAATATCTCAGGCTTGTCTGGAAGTAGAACATGGCAATTACCTCTTACTCTGTTCCTTGGCTCACCTGTAATTATGGTTGTTGTGGCAGCAATGGCGTACGGTTTCGGCATGATTTGCAAGTCAACTGCTGGCGGAATTATGTGCGTTATTGGAGCCGTGATGATTTTGCCTACTTTTGTTAGCATTATTATGATTACGAGCAATTTCGCGAAGTGGACTTCAATACTTATGCAGCTTTTGCCAGCCAAGGCTGTGAGCCGATTCTTAGGAACGGGCGAACAACTTCCGCCAGACGCAACTGCTTTCGAATGGTGGCAGTCCGGTTTAGTGGTTCTCGCTTGGGCTGTAGTCATGTACGCAATTGGCTACGTTATTGAAAAGCATCGCGATATTTAAACATAGTAAGTATAAATAAAAAATAAGCCCCGTTCGATTGCAATCATTGCTGAGCCTGTCTCTTATACACATCTGACGCTGCCGACGAAGAG
>NZ_LWSR01000137.1:0-2455 GCF_001660745.1 Gardnerella sp. 26-12 | reverse complement strand
AGAGACAGGAATCATTATTATTATTGATAGACGTTGTAAAGATATCTTCAATAGTCATTCGTGAAAGAAGAGCGCGAATAGGCGAAATAGAGAAGATGAAGTGTAGAGAGCGAAACAGTAATATGACTCAGGTCATTAAGAATATGGTAAAACGCGCGTTCGCGATGTGCGGCGTTGTGGTGCTTGCGTTTGCGGTGCTTGCATCAGGATTTAGTGCAGCTTTACCGGCAGTTGCATTAGAAAATAGTAATCTTGGCGAAAAATACAATCCTACAAAAAAGGAAGTGCTAAGTCATGGCCATACAGACGTGTTTTACCCAATTCAATACAATGGTAAATTCATTATGGCCGTCGAAAAAGACGCTGCTACTTTCTTAAAGCCTGAAAACACTACTTTGCGCGTAGCTAAAAGCACGTACACTACAAAATCGCAACTTCCTGCTCTCGCTACTGAATACTACTATCTCGATAGTTCCGGAAATCAAAAAGGAAACCCTCTTTTCCCGGGTTGGGACACAGGTTATGCTGCATCTTTAGTTGGCGCATCTCACGCAGATGATGCAACAGCAGATATTGCAATTCAGCAAGTTACTGGACCAATGAACGGGCGCATTCTGCTTTGGACTACCGATGGCATTGGAAAAAATTCGAAGAAATTATCATTTGAAGAGAATGATTTAGACGACGAACCTGATACTGATGGCAGTCGATTTATGTTACCTGGCGTAATTCACCAACATACGGCTGGCCACGTGCATGCAAACTGGGGATTTACTCAACCTGGCATTTACAAACTAAAAGTGGCAGCAACTATTACAAATAAAAACACTAAAAAGCAGATCACAACCGAACCTGCAGAATACACTTTTGAAGTAGAAGATACATATTCAGGCGAAGTACCTGCTTCTGGCATTACGGAAACGCTTGATTTGCACCGTCGCGGTGATTTTATTAATCCTGACGATGATGAAGAAGCGCACGAAGCTTCCAAAGATCATAAAGACACGGATAAAGACGATGGCGGCGATATGCGCATCGGCAATATTCGTGATTCCGGACCTCATCCGCATTATCATTCATACGAAGGTTATGGTGGTTTAGACTTAAAAGTAGTTAACAAACCAAAGGGCGCTCGTATTGAGTGGAGATATGTGCGTGCTGACGAAGGTCCTGACGCGTATGGAACCACTCTTTTTGCTGAGAGATTGCAGCTTCCAGCTGAGCCTGCAATGAACAAGATGAAAGTGTATGCTCACGCAACTGAAGGTGAAACGCAAGTTGGCAAAGATACTGCGTCTGCAACCATCGCCGTTGAAGATCACGGTGCTGACGGACATCCTGTAGTAAAAGCAATTGCTCCTTATAAGCGTTTCAAACCAGGGGATACTTTACACGCGAAAACAGTATTGCTTAACCCTCATGTTGCAACCGACGGTGTTACCGGTGCGCCAATTGACGATCCGACAAGTCCAGTAACTTCCATAGTCAAAGATTATGTTTGGTTGATAAAAAAGGAAGGAGAAAGCGAATTTAAGCGCATTCCTGGTGCCGTGAACAGCAAGTTGGAGCTAAAACTTGATGCGTCAATGCAAGGTGCAACGATTCGTCCTTCCTTAGTTTTAAAGAACGGTGAACTTTACCGTAATAAAATGTTTGATGAGTTTTGCGATTATGTTATTGAGATGAAAGGTGTTCCTCACTCTCATAACCATGATGGCGATGATGATCAAAGTGGTTCTGATTCTGAAGATGATGAGAACTCTCACGGGAAAAAGCACCATGAGAAGCGTCGTAATAAGCGCAAAAATAAGACTAAGCATTTTGTTGGTGGAAAGAACTTTTTGAAAGGTGTATTCGGCGGCACTGCAAATTCGGGACTATTTGGATCTAGTTCTAATGGTGGATTCCAATTCGAATCTAATTTCTTTAAGAAATCCAACAGAAAATTCAAGCGCACAAAGAAGAATCGCAATAAGACTAACCGCACTAATCGTAAGAATAATTCTAAAAATAATACGCAAAGTGGTGCTAGTTCTGGTTCTAGTTCTTTTACAAGAACAGAAAATTCAAGCGGAACATCGTTACATAATTCATCGCGACGAACTTCTGGCGGAACTCATACTAAGAACAAGAGCTCTAAGAAAAGTGGACAGACTATTCGTAATTTCGTAAGAACAGATAATAATTCTGGCAATAAGTCTAAAAATAGTTCTGTCAATAACTCTGATTTTGTTAAGAATACTGAACGTCATGCTTTGCAAGGTGCAAGGCAATACAACGAAGAATCTGATGAAGCGTATGAAGATGATTCAGATGATACAAAAGGTGATGGTTCCTCGACTAAGTGGGTTGCGGTTGCAGCTTCAGGTGCGAGCGTCGGCTTATGCACAATAACTGGCGCATGCGGAGCATTGATACGTTCTAAATTGAAATTGTTGTAAATAATATTCGTATT
>NZ_LWSR01000136.1:0-2473 GCF_001660745.1 Gardnerella sp. 26-12 | reverse complement strand
TACATAAATCTAAGTAAATTTACATAAGCCCAGAAGAAATATCGTGAGTTACGAACCACTTGCGAATATCGCCAATTTCGTTCATATCAACAGCGTGATCCAACCCGCGATAACGACGTTCTTCAAGCCAAGTGTGCTCCTCAAGCCACGCTGCAGCAGCCGAGAATTCGTAAGGAGGAATCACGCCATCCTCTAATCCGTAGCCGAAAAATACAGGAGTATTACGCTCAGCTAAATCGTTATCTTGTAATGCGATTTCTTCCGAGGAAGCAGGAACACTAGGCGCTATGAACCCGGAAAGCGAAACGGCCGCACGGTAGCGCGAAGGATTCAAACGCAAAACGTGCACCGCGAGCGCAGCGCCTTGCGAAAAACCAAATGGCACAATGTCGCGATTCGCTGGAATATTTTCATGCACCCATTCGTCAATTGCTACAGCAGCAGCATACATATCGTAATCTAAATCTTCTCGCTGCGGCACAGCATCGTGGAACCAACTGTAAGCGCCTTCTGCCAGCTTAAGTGGAGCACGTAAAGCGATTGCATCATTATATGGTGCAACTACTCGCAACAAATCCAATAAATCTTCCTCGTTAGAACCCCAACCGTGAAGGAGCAAAAGCAGCGGATGCGTTGGATGAGCTGAAGCATTCCCTTGCGAATACTGTGCATTCATAACTTTTAAAGGCTCACCAAAACGACCCGGCACAACGTGAGATTCGCGACCAATATGTGGATCGTAAGAATTGTCACCTACATTATTGATATTTAGTTCATCGTTAGTGTTCATTACATCACCGTCGCTTGTAATAAATAAAAGTTTGTACAATACTCGCACTTTTTTGCATTGCAGTTGCAATATAGTTGCCTTATATTTGCACAAAAGGCCAGAATAGTAAGAGGCAAAGCCCTTGCAATTCCAGCCTTTTTAACTAGTGCGAACGGCGGGACTTGAACCCGCACGAGCATACGCTCACTGCCACCTGAAGACAGCGCGTCTACCATTCCGCCACGTTCGCATACAAAGTGCAAGGCTATCATATTTAACATAAATTCGCAATATTTAACCTAGCATTTTGCGCTCAAAACTACTCTCAGCCTTTAGAACCGTTTTCGTAATAGTGTGCAAGAGTCTCATCGCGGAACTCTTCAAAATATCCGCCGTCAATAGAAGCTCGAATATCGTCGAGCAGCTTCACAAAGAAACGCTCATTATGAATGGTTGCAAGCGTAAATCCATTCATTTCACTAGCGCGCAACAAATGATCCACATACATTCTGGAATAATGCGTGCAAGTGTAGCAATCGCAGCCTTCTTCAAGCGGACGCTGATCATGCTTAAACTCTGCACGTTTTACGTTGTAGCGACCATGACGAGTAAAAATTGCTCCGTTTCTTCCGCAGCGAGCTGGAGCCACGCAGTCGAAAGTATCTCCGCCGTTTTCAACGCAAGCAAAAATATCATCCACGGCTGCAATACCAAGCACGTGGCGTGGGCGATTTTCCGGCATAGCATCGCAAATCCAAGCGCAAGTATCACCAATAATTCGCTTCTCAATAGCGCCACCAATGCCTACGCCATCAAAATCTAAAGAAGCAATCTGCTCGGCCGCATGCCTACGCAAATCCTCATAATTAGCACCCTGCACAACGCCATACAATGCTTGATACGGCTTGCCTACACGCTCCTCGGTTAAACGCTGATGCTCTGCAACACAACGCTTTGCCCAGCGGAAAGTGCGCTCTACAGATTCCTCTTGATATCGGCGAGTATTCATCAAAGTAGTAAGCTCGTCGAAAGAAAACATAATATCCGCGCCCAGCTTATGCTGGATTCCCATAGAAATTTCAGCACTAAAACGGTGCTTAGCTCCGTTAAGAGGAGACTTAAAAGTTACGCCATCCTCGTCAACAAAAGCCATACGCTCCTTACCGGCTGCAATAACATCATCCGACTTCATGCCAGTAACGTCCATTGCAAGGGTCTTCTTAAAACCAGCACCCAAAGAAAGAACCTGAAAACCGCCAGAATCCGTAAAGGTTGGCTTATCCCAGTTCATAAACTTTCCCAATCCGCCAGCTTCGTCAAGAACATCCGCGCCAGGACGTTCGTACAAATGAAAAGCGTTTGAAAGCATGCACTGAGCGCCCAAATCCTTAATGCTTTCTGGCAACACTGCCTTCATTGCAGCTTGCGTTGCAACAGGTACAAATGCTGGGGTCTGAATATCTCCGTGAGGCGTGTGAATTACGCCGGTGCGCCCATAGCGAGCACCGTCACGACCTTTACCTTCAGCAGTATTGGAAAGTCGCGTTTTAGTTGTAAACGAAAATTCTTTGCGGTCACCAGGCTTCCCAGGCTCAGCTCCGCGTGGATGTTCAAGAAGACTTGTCATAGCATTTACTTTATTAGAAGGCATGACGAGTATAAATAAAAAACACACACAATTTATATTTTTCTGTGACAATATCC
>NZ_LWSR01000135.1:0-2810 GCF_001660745.1 Gardnerella sp. 26-12 | reverse complement strand
GTCTTATAGCTCGCCGCTTTATTGGAAATGCACATTTGCAAACATAACTATTTGCATACCACATAAACCCAAATACAAGTCGACTGCATTACTAATCGTAGTCGATTGACAAGCCAGTCTCACCTATGGCGCGTCCAAAAAATCAAATCATATTTTGTATATTTTTGTAATATTTTTATACCAATACATATGAGATATATCCTACGAATGTGGTTAAATTCCAACAGAACGTAAACTTGCAAACGTACGCAATAATCGACATAAGATTACAGCGTAGAAGCGCGCAAATTCACGAAATATTAAGATGCATACACGTATCTCATATGTTAAAGCTAAAGCGAGGAATGATGGCTGAGAACTTGAATACTACGGTAACTGTGAACGAATCCTCGGATCCGCAAAATAAAAGCGGCGAAGACCGTACAGCATTGAACCGCCAATTGGCGCAAATGCTTAAGGGTGGCGTAATTATGGACGTCACCACCCCAGAGCAGGCGCGAATTGCTGAAGATTCTGGCGCATGCGCAGTTATGGCTTTGGAGCGTATTCCTGCCGATATTCGTGCAGCAGGCGGCGTTTCTCGTATGAGCGACCCGGCTATGATCCACGGCATTCAAGAGGCTGTGTCTATTCCTGTTATGGCAAAATGCCGTATCGGTCACTTTGTTGAAGCACAAGTGCTTGAGGCTATCGAGATCGACTACATCGACGAAAGCGAAGTGCTTTCTCCAGCCGACGACGTGTATCACATCAATAAGCGCGATTTTGCTGTGCCTTTCGTTTGCGGCGCTAAGGATTTGGGTGAAGCTTTGCGCAGAATCAACGAAGGCGCTTCCATGATTCGCACTAAGGGCGAGCCAGGAACTGGAGACGTGATTCAAGCTGTGCGTCACATGCGTATGATGAATTCCGCAATTCGTAAGCTTACAAGCATGCGCGAGGATGAGCTTTTTGAAGAAGCCAAAAATTTGCGCGTGCCTTTCGAACTCGTAAAATACGTTGCACAAAACGGCAAGCTCCCTGTTGTTAACTTCGCAGCCGGCGGCGTTGCTACCCCAGCCGACGCTGCTTTAATGATGCAGCTTGGTGCCGAAGGCGTATTCGTTGGCTCCGGTATCTTTAAGTCTGGAGACCCAGCAAAGCGTGCTGCAGCAATCGTTAAAGCTGTAACTAATTACAAGGACGCCAAGATGATTGCTAAGCTTTCCGAAAACTTGGGCGAAGCTATGGTTGGCATTAACGAGCAGGAAATCAAGCTTTTAATGGCTGAGCGAGGCGAGTAATTTTGTCAAACTCACCTACCAATACTGATAACTCCGCTCATACTGTAGCAGTTTTAGCTGTTCAGGGAGCTTTTCTTGAGCATCGCTTAATGCTGGAAAAGCTGGGAGCGCGCGTAATAGAGCTTCGGCAGGCGCGCGATTTGGAGCAGTCTTTCGACAGATTAGTGTTGCCGGGCGGCGAAAGCACCGTGCAAGCTAAGCTTCTTCGCGAGCAAAATATGCTCGAACCTTTGCGTGAGCGCATTGCAGGAGGAATGCCTGTTCTTGGCACTTGCGCAGGTTTGATTTTGCTTGCGAAAAACGTGGAAGGTGACGAAGTAAACGGTTTTGGCACTTTAGACGTAACAGTTAAGCGCAATGCTTACGGACGTCAGCTCGGAAGCTTCCATTGCGAGGCTGAGTTTGGTGAGCTAGGCAATGTGCCGATGACGTTTATTCGCGCACCTTACATTGCAGAAGTAGGCTCTAATGCCAAAGCTCTTGCAACTGTAGAAGGTCATGTTGTCGCCGCGCGCCAAGGAAAGCAAATCGGCACATCCTTCCACCCGGAGCTTGACAACGATACGCGAATCCATCAGCTTTTCCTGGATTTGTAAATTGGATTCGTAACTCCGGCAAATGTCCCATAAAACAGCCAACGCTCGCGCGAGCGTTGGCTGTTTTATGGGACATTTGCCGGAGTTACGAATCCAATTTACAAATCCAGGAAAAGCTGATGGATTCGCGTATCGTTGTCAAGCTCCGGGTGGAAGGATGTGCCGATTTGCTTTCCTTGGCGCGCGGCGACAACATGACCTTCTACAGTTGCAAGAGCTTTGGCATTAGAGCCTACTTCTGCAATGTAAGGTGCGCGAATAAACGTCATCGGCACATTGCCTAGCTCACCAAACTCAGCCTCGCAATGGAAGCTTCCGAGCTGACGTCCGTAAGCATTGCGCTTAACTGTTACGTCTAAAGTGCCAAAACCGTTTACTTCGTCACCTTCCACGTTTTTCGCAAGCAAAATCAAACCTGCGCAAGTGCCAAGAACAGGCATTCCTCCTGCAATGCGCTCACGCAAAGGTTCGAGCATATTTTGCTCGCGAAGAAGCTTAGCTTGCACGGTGCTTTCGCCGCCCGGCAACACTAATCTGTCGAAAGACTGCTCCAAATCGCGCGCCTGCCGAAGCTCTATTACGCGCGCTCCCAGCTTTTCCAGCATTAAGCGATGCTCAAGAAAAGCTCCCTGAACAGCTAAAACTGCTACAGTATGAGCGGAGTTATCAGTATTGGTAGGTGAGTTTGACAAAATTACTCGCCTCGCTCAGCCATTAAAAGCTTGATTTCCTGCTCGTTAATGCCAACCATAGCTTCGCCCAAGTTTTCGGAAAGCTTAGCAATCATCTTGGCGTCCTTGTAATTAGTTACAGCTTTAACGATTGCTGCAGCACGCTTTGCTGGGTCTCCAGACTTAAAGATACCGGAGCCAACGAATACGCCTTCGGCACCAAGCTGCATCATTAAAGCAGCGTCGGCTGGGGTAGCAAC
>NZ_LWSR01000134.1:0-2830 GCF_001660745.1 Gardnerella sp. 26-12 | reverse complement strand
AAGAGACAGCTTGATTATATTTAATTCAGAGTTAATCAATAACTCTGATGTGATTTCAACTAATGAAATGAATATCGTTGCATAGGTTGAGAACATCAAATTTAAATCACAAAGCCTGATTAGCTATAGGGCGATGAGATACATCGTAGAGTCTCTACGGGTTTATTCCGTGGGGTGCTATGTGAAGTACCTCTATTTTCCTATGGTTATTTTCAGTTAAGAAAGCCGGTACTTCACCTAGAGTACCGGCTCTTTTTGTATGTTCTCTCCATCGCTCCGACCGCTACAGAACGCCTGCTTATTACACGTAAAAACATATAAGGAGAAAAATTATGATAGAAAAAGTAAACCCGTCACATGTTGACAAGATTGCGGATCGTATTGCTGGAGCAATTGTTGATCTGGCTTACAAGCTGGATGAGAATCCGAAGATTGCTGTTGAAGTGATGCTCGGGCATGGTAAGTGTGCCGTGTGTATTGAAAGCACGGTGATGTTTAAGTTTAAGGATATTAAAAATATTATCCATCGTTTAAGCCCTGGGAAAGTAAAGATTGATATTACGGTTGTGCCGCAGGATAAGCGTTTAAGCCGAAACCAGGATGGTATGGTTCGTTGCGCTGATAACGGGATTTTTAAAGGCGTACCACTAACAGACGAACAAAAGAAACTCTCGGCTATTGCTCGAAAGGTTTATGAAAAGTATCCGTATGACGGCAAGTATGTTCTTGATGGTGAAAAGCTTATCATCTGCCAGTCTCACGCTAAACGAGAAGACGTATTGAAAGACTATCCGAATGCGTTTGTTAATCCTTTAGGCGACTGGACTGGTGGTATCAGCGTGGATACGGGAGCGGTTAACCGAAAACTCGGGTCAGACATGGCTGATGCTGTTACGGGCGGCGGATTGCATGGTAAGGATCTTACGAAAGCTGACGTGTCGGTTAACATTTACGCGTTTTTGAAAGCACAGGAAACCGGTCGGGTTGTTGAGTTTTCTTGTGCTATCGGGGATGAAATGGTTGATGGTAAACCGTATTCGCAGATTGTGAAAATTGCGAAAGATTATATTGACTCGGTGGGTGGTTTTGAAAAGCTGGCTTGCTGGGGTCTTTTCTAACGGGAGGAAAGCTTATGGAAAAAGAAATGCAGTATTATTTGGCTGACGTAAGTGAGCTTATCCCGTATGTGAGAAACGCTCGCACTCACTCTCAGGCACAAGTGGCTCAGATAGCGGCAAGTATTCGCGAGTTTGGTTTTCTATCCCCAATTCTAGTGGCGGAAGATAATACGATTCTCGCAGGGCATGGCAGGCTTGCCGCGGCATTAAAACTGGGTCTTAAAAAAGTTCCGTGCGTGAAAGAAAACCATTTAACTGAAACACAAAAACGTGCTTATATTATCGCGGATAATAAGCTTTCACTTAACGCCGGCTGGGATAGTGAGCTTTTAGCTGTCGAGTTGTCAGAGCTTGAAGGAGCTGATTTTAACCTTGATCTTCTCGGGTTTGACGAGGTGGAGCTTTCCAGTATTTTTGATGCCGATAAAGACGTAAGCGATGATGATTTTGATGTTGAAAAAGAGCTGGAAGAACCGTGTTTTTCTAAAACAGGTGACATTTGGACGCTTGGTAAGCATCGTGTTATTTGCGGTGATGCTACTAAGTTAGAAACATTTAAGACGCTTCTTGAGGATACTAAAGTGAATCTGGTGGTTACTGATCCGCCTTATAACGTGAACTATGAGGGTGCTGCTGGGAAAATTAAAAACGATAATATGGAGAATGATAAGTTTTACCAGTTTCTTTTCAACTCGTTCGTGAACATGGAGCAGGCGATGGCAGATGATGCGTCTATCTACGTGTTTCATGCTGACACGGAGGGGTTGAATTTTAGAAAAGCATTCCAGGACGCGAGGTTTTAGGCTTATACCCTTTAATGCCTGATCGTATGAGAGTTGACCGGGATGAGAACGGTCAAATTTTTTACGAGTATACGTTAAATGATAGTGATGTTTTAGCGGGTAAAGAAACGAGTGTGAAACTTAAACCATTTGACGTGCTTCATATTCCCGGTCTTGGTTTTGACGGTCTTGTTGGCTATTCGCCTATTGCGATGGCAAAAAACGCTATCGGCATGGCAATAGCTACGGAAGAGTATGGTGCATCGTTTTTCGCTAACGGTGCTACACCAAGCGGAATCTTGGAATACCCCGGTACAGTAAAAGATCCGTCTGGTATGAGGGATAGTTGGAATAGGGGGTTCTCGGGTTCTAACTCGCATAAGATAGCGATTTTAGAGGAAGGCATGAAGTATACGCCTATTTCTATTTCGCCTAACGAAGCGCAGTTTCTTGAAACTCGTAAGTTTCAGATTAACGAAATCGCTCGTATTTTTAGAGTCCCACCACACATGGTTGGTGATTTAGAAAAATCAAGTTTTTCTAATATTGAGCAGCAGTCGCTGGAGTTTGTGAAATACACGCTGGATCCTTGGGTGGCGCGTTTTGAACAGTCTATTACGAGGCGGCTTTTTACTGATAAGGAGAAAGAAACTTATTATGTGAAGTTTAACGTGGATGGTCTTCTTCGAGGAGACTATCAGAGTCGTATGAATGGTTATGCTACCGCTCGTCAAAACGGTTGGATGAGCGCAAACGATATTAGACAGTTAGAAAACCTGGATAAGATTCCCGCCTGTGAGGGTGGTGACTTGTATTTGATTAACGGTAACATGCTCCCACTTAACCGTGCGGGAGCGTTCACTGTAATTGGTAGAAATAAGTTAGGTGATTAAGATGAATTTGTGTCTTGATAAAAACAATATAACATGT
>NZ_LWSR01000133.1:0-2857 GCF_001660745.1 Gardnerella sp. 26-12 | reverse complement strand
AAAATACTTATCAATGTAAATTAATGGGGATTAAATGACTACTTTTGACAGAGCAAACTTGCCAGAATCCGTGCGCACGAACGGCGCTACTCCAAACCCTTGGTGGGCGAATGCAGTAGTGTATCAGATTTATCCGCGAAGCTTCCAGGACACGAACGGTGACGGCATTGGAGATTTGAAGGGAATTACTTCTCGCCTTGATTATTTGGCTGATTTAGGCGTTGACGTGCTCTGGCTCAGCCCTGTTTACAAGTCCCCACAAGACGATAACGGTTACGATATTTCCGACTATCAAGATATTGATCCGCTTTTCGGAACTTTGGAAGATATGGACGAGCTGCTGGCTGGAGCTCACGAGCGCGGTCTTAAAGTCGTGATGGATTTAGTAGTAAATCACACTTCTGACGAGCACGCTTGGTTCCAGGCTTCAAGAGATGCTTCTAGTGATTACGCTGATTGGTATTGGTGGAGGCCTGCGCGTGAAGGTTGTGTGCCTGGTGAGCCGGGTGCGGAGCCGAATAAGTGGGGTTCGTATTTCGGCGGTTCCGCGTGGACTTACGATCCGAAGCGCGGAGAATACTTCCTTCACCAGTATTCACCAAAGCAGCCAGATTTGAATTGGGAAAATCCTGCTGTTCGCGCTGCCGTGTACAAGATGATGAATTGGTGGATGGATCGCGGAATTGATGGCTTCCGCATGGATGTGATTACGCAAATTTCCAAGCATGTTGATTCTGAAGGTCGTTTGCCGGGTGAAGATGGCTGCCAAATTGAAGATTTGCCAGCTGGTGCTGACGGCTATTCTTCGCCATTCCCGTTCTGCTCGGACGGTCCTCGTTTAGACGAATTCTTGCGTGAGATGCGTGCAGAAGTTTTCGACGGTCGCGAAGGTTATCTTACTGTTGGCGAGGCTCCGGGAATTTCTCCGCACCGTAATACTTATATTACTGACCCTGCTCACAGCGAACTTGACATGTTATTCCTGTTCAATCATGTGGATATCGATTGCGAAAACGGTACTAAGTGGAATCCTGTGCCGCTAAAGCTTACGGCATTAAAGAGCGTGATGGCAGAGCAGCAACAAGCGGTAGCGGATGCTGGTTGGGCGAGCCTGTTCTTTAATAATCACGATCAGCCGCGTGCGCTTTCTCGCTGGGGTAGTGAGGCTAGCGAGGAGATGCGCGTGCGCTCTGCTAAGGCGATTGCCATGCTTCTTCACATGCACCGCGGCACGCCTTACGTGTACCAAGGCGAGGAAATTGGTATGACTAACGCGCACTTTACGCGTCTCGAGCAGTATCGCGATTTGGAAGCGTTGAATATGTTTAAGCAGCGCGTAGAAAAAGCGCATATTCAGTCTGCTGAGTCGATGATGGATGCGCTCGCAAAGCGCGGCCGCGACAATTCTCGAACTCCAATGCAGTGGAATGCTTCTAAATACGCGGGATTCATGCCTTTTAATGTTCAGTCGGTAAATAACGCAGAGCCGTGGATTAGTGTGAATCCTAATTATGTGGATATTAACGCAGCAGAGCAGATGGAAGATTCAGATTCCGTTTACGCTTTCTATAAGTATTTGATTGCGCTTCGTCATTCGGAGACGATTGTTTCTGCTGGTTCTTGGGATTTGGTTGATGCAGATGACGAGTGCGTGTATGCTTTTGTGCGCGAGCTTAAATCTGGTTGCGAAAAGCAGGAAGATTCTGCAGAGACTGCTGCGGAATCTGCTGCAAATTCCGCGGAATCTACAGAACGCATGCTCGTAATGGTTAATATGACTGACTCAACTGTGCCTATCCCTACGCAGAGCGCGCAATTATTGCAAAATCGCGCCTCTAACGCTTTTGTGGGGCGTGACGTAATGGTTACAACCTACGACGTGAATCACGCGCTTACATCGCTTAAAAACGGTACGCTTGCGCCTTGGGAAGGTATAGCTGTTACTTTGCAATAGTTTTAATAGCATTAATTTGCAATAATCACTTTGCAATAGTTTCGTCTACTAACTTTGGCAGAGCTTTCGCAATATCTTCGCGAATAATACGCTCTGCCAAATAGTCGTATTGCGTAGAGCCCAGGTTCATTATCGTAATCGGCACTCCAGCGCGCGCAGCTAACGGCACGAGGCTGGCAGCTGGAAATACTTCCAGCGTGGAACCAATAACCCACAGCTCGTCCGCTTTAACTATTGCTTGCGCACTGCGTTCCATAGCACCTTCTGGAAGCGCTTCTCCAAAATAAACAACGTCTGTTTTTATGAGACCGTTACAAGGCATATTGCTGCGGTACGGCAGAGTGCGTCTGCAATGCGGATCCGGGTGCTCATCTAAATCTGCCATAATATCGGCAGTTTTATAGCTCGCGTGGCAGCTCATGCAGTGCGAAGTTCCGATGCTTCCATGCAAGTTCACTATAATATTTGGGTTATTGCCAGCTTTTTCGTGAAGCGCATCAAAGTTTTGGGTGGCTATAAGGTCGAGCATTCCTGCCTTCTCGAGTTTTACAAGTGCTTTGTGCGCAGTCCCCGGCTGTGCGTTCCAAACGGGAGATTCTTTTTGCCAGCGCCAAGAGTAGACGCGTTCCTCTTTACTGCTTAAAAATGCGTCTATGTCATAAACGTTCATTTGCTCTGGGTGCTTAGTCCAAACTCCATCTGGACCGCGAAAGTCGGGAATGCCTGCGCTTGTGGAGATTCCTGCGCCTGTGAGCACAACAATGTGGTGTGCTCTATTGCTCGATTGCTTGTTGCTCATTCTTCTGCTCCTTCTTTTATTAATGTCTGTTAATACCCTATTCTTATTTTCTTATTTTTCTTTATGCGCTTTACGCTTTTTGTGTTTTTATGTGCTTTGTATTC